>JAYWAX010000207.1:0-2185 GCA_043782125.1 Acetobacteraceae bacterium
CCCGGATATTCAGCCAATCGGCCGTGTCAGCCCGTTTCCATCGGCAAAGCATCGTCCTTGGCCCATTCCGACATCGACGCGTCATAGACTTTCACGCGCGTGTGCCCGAGCATGGTCAGGATCAGCGCGTCCGCCGTCGCCGCGATCCCGCCGCCGCAATAGACGATGACCTCGCGGTCCATGGCGCCGGCCGAGTCGAATTTCTTTCGAAGTTCGTCCGGCGGCAGGAAGGCATTGGTGGCGGGGTCGATCAGGTGCGCGGCGGGAACGTTGACACTGCCCGCAATCCGCCCAGGCCGGCCATAGGTATTGCCGCCGGTGGCCTTGTGCTGTGCCTCCGCCAACGCGTTCAGGATGCAGACCTGGCCATTGCCGATCGCCGCCCGTACCGCGTCCTTGTCCGCCATCAGGTTTCGCGCCGGCTTGACGGAAAAGGTCCCGGGCGCGCGCGCAATGCCCACGCCGGTTTCCGAGGGGCGGCCTTCCTTCGACCATTTCTGCCAGCCGCCGTTAAGGACGGCGGCGTTGTCGTGGCCGAATTCGCGCAACAGCCACCACACGCGCGATGCCCATTGCGGGCTGGTCGTGCTGTAGGTCACAATTCTGGTGCCGTCGCTTATCCCGAATTTTCGTATCGCCGCCGCGAAGTCTTCCGGCGTCTGCCGCATGAAACGGAATTTATGCGCGGTGTCCGAGACATCGCGGGACACGTCGCAGAATTGCGCGCCCGCGATATGGCCGGCCTCGAATTCCTTCAGGCCGGGGACCACGTCGTAGGTGATCGCCGGATTGGGGATCAGATGCGTGGTGCAGTCCAGCACGACGACATTTGGGTTGGACAGATTCCGTTCGAGCCAATCGGTCTCGACCAGAAACTCCGGATGCACATATCCAGACATATTCAATGCCCAGGCGCGAGTTCGGCGAGTTCGATCACGCAATTGCCGGTCGATGAGGGATCGAGGAAGACAATCTTCGAACCGCCATGACCGATTTTCCAGGTTTCGCTTTGCAGCTTGACATTTTTGGCTTTCAACTCCGCGATGGCGCCCTCGATGTCATCCACTTCGAAGCAAATATGGAACAATCCGGTGCCTTTTTTATCGATCCAGGTCTGCACGCCGGATTCCGGGCCAAGCGCTTCCAAAAGCTCGATATAGGTTTCGCCGACCGGCAGCATCGCCAGCCGGGTCTGGCCGATCCGTTCTTCGTATTCGATTTCCAGTCCGAACGTGTCGCGCATCAGCGTTAACGACTCCTCGATTGAATCGACGGCGATGGCGATGTGTTCCACACGCTTGATTTTCATTTTGGGCGTTCCTCGGTCAGGAGATGGTGATGCCGCTGTCCACGGGATAGACATGTCCGGTGATCATGCGCGATTCATCCGATGCGAGGAAGACGGCCATGTTGGCGATATCCTCTGGCTCGATCGGGCCAAGCAATTGCGCGCCGACCATTTTCACGATCCGTGGCACCTTGGTTTCATAACGGGAGCGCACGCGATCGGTCATCGTCGCGGCGGGCGCGATGGCATTGACCCGGATTTTTTGTCGCGCGAATTCCACCGCCATCGAGCGCGTGATCGCGGCGATCCCACCCTTCGCGGCGGTGTAACAATCGCGGTCCGCGATGCCCATCAGCGCGACATTCGACGCCATGTTGATGACGGACCCGCCGCCGGACGCAATCATCGCGGGAATGCCGAAACGGCAGCCCAGAAATGTGCCGAACAAATCCAGCTTTATGGCGCGCCAGAATTCCTCCAGCGGAACATCGACGACGTTGCTGTCGACCGAGGTCGAACCGCCCGCGTTGTTATGGAGGATATGCAACGCGCCGTAATGGCTCACGGCCTTGGCGATTGCCGCCTGGACGCTAGCTTCCTGGGTCACGTCCGTCGTCACTGCGATGCAATCGCCGCCCGCCTGTGTCACGATTTGCGCGGTCTGCTCGCCCGCCGCGGCGTTGAGTTCGGCGACCACGATTTTCGCGCCCGCCGCCGCCATCGCGCGCGCGGTGGCGCGGCCGATGCCGGTACCGGCGCCGGTGATCAGCGCCACTTTCCCCGCCAGACGTGGCATGTGCGTCCTCCCGCTTACATACCCCTTTCTTGGGCCAGCGAGCGAGGCGGAGCAAGAGGGCCGGTCAGAGGCGGCGGCGCCTGATGCCGTCCTTCAGGACC
>JAYWAX010000208.1:0-6116 GCA_043782125.1 Acetobacteraceae bacterium
TGGGTCAGAAAGCCGCCGATATGCTGCGTCTGATCCCCGAGGCCAGCGTAAAAGTGATCGAACGTTGTTCGGGTCACGGCGGGTCCTGGGGGTTCAAGAAGGAGTGGTTCGACGTCGCGATGAAAGTCGGCCGTCCGGTGGCGCGTCAGGCGGCACAAAACGGCGCGGGCTTCGTGATGTCCGAATGCCCGCTGGCCGGCGTGCATATCGCGCAGGGAATCGAGAACCAGAAGACGGACGGACCGAAACCGGAGCTGGTTTCGCATCCGGTGCAACTTCTGGCACGCGCCTACGGCATCGGCACCGGCGCCTGACACCCAGGGCCATCCAGACCATTGAGGATAAAGACATGACCAGTGCACACGCTTTGACCCTCGCCGATATCGTTCCGCCCGCGGAGTACGCCCGAGACCGGAAGGCGTGGAAGCAGAAAATCGGGGCAATCAAACGCGTTCGCCGTATTCCGGTCGGACCCTATGTCACGTTTTATTTCGAATGCCGCGACACGATGTGGCTCCAGGTGCAGGAGATGATGTACATTGAGAAAGGCGGCATGGCACAGGCGCCGGATGAATTGGCGGCGTATAATCCGCTGATCCCGAACGGGTCCGAACTGACCGCGACCTTCATGATCGAAATCGACGACCCGATCCGCCGCGCCGCCGTGCTGGCGACCCTGGGCGGCATCGAGGAAAGCGCGGTCCTGCGCATCGGTGGCGAAACGATCGTTGGCGTGGCGGAAGCCGATCAGGATCGGACGCGGGAAGACGGCAAGGCGTCGTCGGTGCAGTTCGTGCATTTCCCGTTCACACCCGCGCAAATCGAAATGTTCCGCAATGGCGCAGGCGAGGCGACACTCGGCTTTACCCACGCACGATACGGCCACATGGCAATACTCGAAACGGCCACGCGCGCCGCACTGGCCAAGGATTTCGACTGACCCGGTTTGGGGGCCGACGGGCGGAGTCAGGCACCGGGGCTCCGCCCCATAGGCCGGGTCCGTCGAAAAGCCTCTTGCGGCGGGGGCGCGATCGCAACACACTCTGGGCCGAATGAGCATGGGGTGCCCAAGGTGGCTGGTTTCAAAAGCACGGAACGTTATATTGCCTCTCGCGACCTGGAAGTCGCCGTCAACGCGTCGGTGACGTTGCAGCGGCCGTTGCTGGTCAAGGGCGAGCCTGGGACCGGCAAGACCGTCCTCGCACATGAAATCGCGGAAGCGTTGGGCTACCCCTTGATCGAGTGGCACGTGAAATCGACCACCAAGGCGCAGCAGGGCCTGTACGAGTACGACGCTGTTTCGCGGCTGCGCGATGGCCAGTTGGGCGACGAGCGCGTTCACGACATCGCGAATTACATTGTCCGCGGAAAGCTGTGGGAGGCATTCGACGCCGATCATCCGACGGTCGTGCTGATCGACGAGGTGGACAAGGCGGATATCGAATTCCCGAACGATCTGTTGCTGGAACTCGACCGGATGCAGTTCTTTGTGTACGAAACCCGGAAAACCGTGGTGGCGAAGCACCGTCCCGTCGTGATCATCACGTCGAACAACGAAAAAGAACTGCCGGACGCGTTCCTGCGCCGCTGCTTTTTCCATTACATCCGCTTCCCCGATCGCGAAACGATGGAAAAAATCGTGCAGGCGCATTATCCCGACATTAAGAAGGACCTCGCGCGCGAAGCGATGAACGTGTTCTTCCAGGTACGCGAGGTGCCCGGCCTGAAGAAGAAACCCGCGACGTCGGAATTGCTCGATTGGCTGAAGCTGCTGATGGTGGAGGACCTTCCGGTCGAGGCCTTGCGCACCAATGAAAAGCAGTTGGTCATTCCGCCCCTGCACGGTGCGTTGTTGAAGAACGAGCAGGACGTGCATCTGTTCGAACGTCTCGCGTTTCTGGCGCGGCGCGGCTGATGTTCGCGCACCTGATCCAGGGATTGCGCGCCGCTGGGCTGCCAGCCTCCATCACCGAATGGCTCGCCCTGATGGCCGGGATGAAGGCGGGCATCGCCGAGTACAGCATCGAGGATTTTTATTATCTCGCGCGCGCCACGCTGGTGAAGGATGAGCGGCACCTGGACAAGTTCGACCGGGTTTTCGCGCAATGCTTCAAGGGTCTGGAACCCCCCGAGGGCCTTAAGCCCGAGGAACTGCCGGAGGAATGGCTGCTCAAGCTCGCCGAGAAGCTTCTGACGCCCGAAGAGATGAAAAAGATCGAGGCACTCGGCGGTTTCGAGGCGATCATGAAGCGGCTGAAGGAACTGCTGGCGGAACAAAAGGAGCGCCACCAGGGCGGCTCGAAATGGATCGGCACGGCGGGGACCTCGCCATTCGGGGCATACGGGTACAACCCGGAAGGCGTGCGCATCGGGCAGGACAAATCGCGCAATCGCAGCGCGGTGAAAGTCTGGGACAAGCGGGAATTCAAGGACCTCGACGACACCGTCGAACTGGGCACGCGCGGCATGAAGCTCGCGCTGCGCCGGTTGCGCCGGTTCGCGCGCCAGGGCGCGGCGACGGAACTCGACCTGCCCAATACCATCAAATCGACCGCCAACAACGCGGGCATGCTGGACCTGAAACTGGTGCCAGAGCGGCACAACACCGTGAAAGTGCTGCTGTTCCTGGATATCGGCGGGTCGATGGACGACTACGTGAAGCTGACGGAGGAGCTGTTTTCCGCCGCGCGTTCGGAATTCAAACACCTCGAATATTTCTATTTCCACAATTGCCCGTATGAGCGGGTGTGGAAAAACAACCGGCGCCGGCATGAGGAAGTCATTCCAACCTGGCAGGTGCTGCGGACTTATGGCCCCGATTACAAGCTGGTCTTCGTCGGCGACGGCGCGATGAGCCCGTACGAGATCACCATGCCCGGTGGCTCCGTCGAACACTGGAACGAAGAATCGGGCACCGCGTGGATGGAGCGTCTGACGGGTCATTACCGCCGCTCCGCCTGGCTAAACCCGACGCCGAAGCAGGGTTGGGGCCACACGCGATCGATTTCGTTGCTGAACGATCTGATGGAAGGACGGATGTTCCCGCTGACGGTGAACGGGATCGACGACATGACGCGGGCGCTGAGCCGGTAGGCGCCGAACCTCTGGGCCTCCACCGCGCTCATACCGCAGCGCGGTCGTTCCTTGCGCATTGTAACCGCGCGGCCATATGGTGCCGTATGAGCGCGACGCATCGAACCCGAGTCCTTATTATTGGCGCAGGCCCAGCGGGCTATACGGCGGCGATTTATGCCGCCCGCGCCAATTTGCGGCCCACCCTGATCGCGGGCCTGCAGCCCGGCGGACAGTTGACCATCACCACCGACGTCGAAAACTACCCCGGCTTCGCCGATGTCATCCAGGGCCCCTGGCTGATGGAGCAGATGGAGGCGCAGGCGCGCCACGTTGGCACCGATGTTCGGAACGACATTGTCATGTCGGTGGATTTTTCCGAACGGCCTTTTCGCTGCCAGACCGATGCGGGCGACACGTGGTTCGCCGAGTCCATCGTGATCGCGACGGGTGCGCAGGCCCGCTGGCTCGGGCTGGAATCGGAAGCGGCTTTGCAAGGACGCGGCGTATCCGCCTGCGCGACTTGCGACGGGTTCTTTTATCGCGGCAAGACCGTTGCCGTGATCGGCGGCGGCAATACGGCGGTCGAGGAATCGCTCTATCTCACCCATCACGCGGACAAGGTCATCCTGGTGCACCGCCGCGACTCGTTACGCGCCGAAAAAATCCTCCAGGACAGGCTGTTCGCGAACCCGAAGATTTCCGTGATCTGGAACAAAGCGGTGAAGGAAATCCTTGGCGGCGGCCAGCCGGAAGGCGTGGTTGGCGTGCGTCTGACCGACACGAAGACCGGTGACGAAACCGGCATCGCCGTAGACGGCGTCTTCATCGCCATTGGTCACACCCCGACGACCGAGGTGTTTCGGGGCCAGATCGCCATGGACCGGGACGGCTACATCCAGACCGTGCCCGGCTCGACGCGGACCTCGGTGCCCGGGGTGTTCGCGGCCGGCGATGTACAGGACAAGATTTTCCGCCAGGCGGTGACGGCTGCGGGCACCGGCTGCATGGCGGCGCTCGAGGCCGAAAAATTTCTTGCGGAAGCCCCGGTTCACGCCTCGGCGCCGGCGTAAGCTCCAGGAGGCCGCGGCCGATGCGGCGGGACGACAACGACCGGCGGCCGGAACCATTCCCGGCGTTGGGGAGAGGCTGAAACGATGGATTGGGACAAGCTACGCGTTTTTCACGCGGTGGCCGAGGCGGGCAGCTTCACGCATGCCGGCGACACCCTGAATCTGAGTCAATCCGCTGTCTCCCGCCAAATTTCCGCGCTGGAGGAAGCGCTGCAGGTTCCGCTGTTCCACCGCCATGCCCGCGGGCTGATCCTGACCGAGCAAGGCGAGGCCCTGAACCGCACGGTCCGGGAGGTTTTCGCCAAACTCGCGATCACCGAGGCGCTGCTGACAGAAAGCAAGGAAAAGCCGGCCGGTCG
This sequence comes from Acetobacteraceae bacterium, assembly GCA_043782125.1. Classification (GTDB taxonomy): domain Bacteria; phylum Pseudomonadota; class Alphaproteobacteria; order Acetobacterales; family Acetobacteraceae; genus Rhodopila. Next base: position 4,505 of record JAYWAX010000208.1, read on the forward strand.
CCTGAAGGTCACAACCACGGTGGGCTTCGGCTCCTCCTGGCTGGCCCCCCGGTTGCAAGGATTCCTGGAAGCATATCCGGAGGTCACGGTTTCGTTGCTGCTGGATGACGCGGAGCTGGACCTTGCGATGCGGGAGGCCGATGTCGCGATCCGCATGCACGCGCCCAAGCAGCCCGATCTGATCCAGCGCCATCTGATGACGATGCAGTGGCATATCTGCGCCTCTCCCGAATATCTCAAACGCAACGGCGTGCCGAAGCGGCCGGAGGAGTTGGACGCGCATCGTCTGATCCAGTTCGGCAATCATCATCCGCCGGTGGCGGACATCAACTGGCTGTCGGAGGCGGGTCGCCGGCCCGGCAGCCCGCGCCGGGCGGTTCTGGAAGTGAATAATCTTCAGGCTGAAGTTCTGGCGATTCGCTCTGGCGTGGGAATCGGGGTGATTCCCGATTTCGCGATGCAGGAAAATACCGATCTCGTGCGTATTCTGACCGATTTGAAAGGGCCGAAGATCGACGTGTTCTTCGTGTACCCGGAGGAATTGCGGAATTCGAAGCGGGTGGCGGTGTTCCGCGATTTCTTGCTGGCGCGTCTGGCGGAGATGCACTGAGTTACAGTGACGTTACGTTTTGTTGCCGATCGGGAATTTCACGCCAATTCCGCGCGATCGCAGCGTCTCAATGTCCCAAGATTGGTTCCGCGATGCGCGAATGGTGCGCGCGCAGACAATGCCATGCGAAAACCACATGGCGGCATCCGGGTTTTCGCGATGGCGATCGACGGGAAAGCGGCGCTACAACGCTCTCACCGAATACGGTGGCGTCGCGGAACGGGAAATGCACCCGGAGAAATCCTTCGATGCCATCGCAAGAGTTCCAACCCTCGCGGTTGGAAGGGGGCCCCTGGTCCCCGCGTCTCCCAGACGTGAAGCCTCCCTGTATACTTAACCCCTGGCCCAACGGCCGGGGGATTTTTTTTGTCTGGAACTACCGGTTCGCGTTTTTCGCCGAGGCCAGGCCAAGCGCTGCCATGGTGGAACGATCCAACACCGGTCTGTTCGCGAGCGGACGCGGTACGCCAAAACCCATGACGTCATCGTAACCCCATAGCGCCCAACCGATTCCGTGTTGTTCGCATGTCTCCCTCACCAAACGCAGCCATGCCAGCCGCGCCGCCGCATTCAGTCGCAGGTTCGCGCCGAATTCACCCGCCAGCAGGACGGCATTGTGCCGGCGCGCCCAGAGCACGGCGTCGAGAAGGCGGGCCGACACACGCGGCGCATCCCAACCGGTGGCGCAATAGAACACCATCGACGCGCGCGTCGGGCCATCCGCAGCACGCGCGGCGGTCTGCCCGCACGCCGCCCGGTCGTCCGCCGGAAACGGCAGCCGCGCCAACTCCGTCCGGTCCAGGTCTGGGCTGTAAGCGGCCAGCGAGGTCAGTTCGGCCGGATCGTAAAAATGAAAACTATAGACAACGTTGGAGTCGGAAACCGGCGGCAATTCCAGCAAGCCGCCAATGCCGCCCCAATCATGGCCCGTCAGAACAAGGGTGTGCGCGGGAAGCGCTGTGCGGACCGCGGCCAGCAGCCGGCGCTGCAAATCGTGCCATG
>JAYWAX010000209.1:0-16686 GCA_043782125.1 Acetobacteraceae bacterium
GTCGTCGGCGCCACGGATACGCGATTTTCCGGGCCCGCCATGGACCGCGTCAGCCGCAAAGCGAAATACGATCCGACCGACGCCGCCATTACCTCGGCCTATGTGTCGGTGTTCAACGACTATGTCCGGCGCGTGTTGGGCTATGGCGAGGGCAAAACCTACCGGCCCGCTGTGAACGATATCGGGGAACGCTGGAGCTTCCGGCATCAGCCGGCGGGGTCGCAGGAGACGGAAGCGCCATCGGACGGACCCGCGAACGTCATGCCCGATCTGGCGCATGCGATGAAATACAATCCGCTGCTGAAGGTGCAGCTCAACGCGGGGTATTACGATCTGCTGACCCCGTATTTTCAGGGCCAGTACGAGATGCGGCATTTGCCGATCCCGGCGGATTTGCGCGGCAATATTGAGTACCGCTGCCATGCGTCGGGGCATCTGGTCTACGTGACGCGGGACGCGCTGGCGCGATTGCACGACACTGTCGCGGATTTCATCGAACGGACGTCGAACCAGCCCGCGCGCCCAGACCGGCCGAAACCTTTGAGCGCAGAGTGCGCGATGGCCAAATAAGCATCGGCCGTTTATATTGAACTCAGGGCAATCACTTGAATTTGGCCGCGCGCCTCTCGCCGTCCTGGCCCGCTCGGGGGCGAGCCATGACGGGGAAAGGCACAGCGATCTCGTTCAAGCGATTGGCCTGATATCGAACGACCGAACGATTGACCCTCGGCATGGCTTCTCCGCCTCGGCATGGCTTCTCCCCCACGTCATGGCACGACTCGATCGGGCCATCGGGCGCGGCACGATGGCCGGACGAGAGGCGCTTTCAGGGGTTTATCGGGTCCTTTTGCAATAGTGTACCGCTCTCGTGGGCGCGCCATGATGCGGCGAGGACGTTGCCATGGGTCAATCTTTCAGGCGGCCGGAGTCACCGCGCCACAACCACAATGAGGCGCCGCCTTTGCCACGCCACCCCGGCCTACCGATCTTGTTCGCGGGCGATCCACACCGGAATTTTACCCCGATCCTACGCGCCTGCCTCACCCTCGCCCCGGGGCATTTGGTGCTGACGGGCGACCTGGACTGTCCGCGCCCGCTCACCGAAATCATGGCGCCCATCCTCGCCGCCGGTTGGCAAGTCCATTGGATTCTCGGCAATCACGATTGCGAGACGGAGTCCGCTTACGACAATTTGGTGAGCGACCATCCGTCCGGCTGTCTGGATTACCGCGTCGCCGATCTGGGTGGGGTGCGGGTCGCGGGATTGCCGGGGGTCTTCAAACCCTCGGTCTGGCATCCACGGGCGGAACCCGGCTCGAACCAGATCGATCCGCCGCGGTTTCGCGACCGGGCGGGTTTTCTGGCGGCGCAACCCAAACCACGCTGGTGGCGCGCGGGGCTGCCACTATGGCACCGCGACTCAATCTTTCCCGCCGATGTCGCGGCGCTGTCCGGGCAAAAATTCGACGTGCTGGTCGCGCATGAGGCGCCATCGTGCCATCGGCACGGATTTGCGGCCGTGGACGAACTCGCCGCCGCTGGCGGAGCGCGGCTGATCGTGCACGGGCACCACCACGACTCCTATTCCGCCACACTCCCGAACGGGATCGCCGTCCGCGGTCTCGGACTGGCCGAACCCTGGCCGTTGCCGCTGCTATTTGGCGACGGTGGCCGAGGGTAAGCGGCGAATGGCGAAAAAATCGTTGCCCGCGAAATAATAGGCGGGACGCTGCACGTCGGGCATCCTGGCACCGCTTTTCGAAGCCGCGCGTTCCAGGATGCCGCGGCTGGCCTTCGCCACACGATCCCGGGTGAAGGTCGCGAGCTTATAAATATCGATCTGCCCGCTCTCGTCGGTTCCCGCGTCGCCGTTCAACGCCCGCAGCAAATAGGCGGTGAACAACCCATGCCCCTCCTCCCCCGCGGCCGCGTCGGCGCCGGCGGCGGAGTCGAAGGCCTCGGTGAACGAACCCGACAGCACGAAGCGGCCAGAGGCATGGCCGATCTTGTTCGTGATCGTCGCGTTGAGGTCGTGGCGCAAGACCGAGTTCGCGTCGGCGATGGTCGCCGAGTAACAGGTGTCCAGCATGAAGGCGATGCGCGTGGCCTGGATCGCCTGGATCAACGGCAGGAGTTTGTCCTGGCCCAGACCCTCGCCGCGAAAGACGTTGTCCACGGCGGCGGTAATGTCCTCGTCGGTCTTGGCTTCGCCGATTTTCGCGATCAGCGACGGGTCATGCCGCCCCATATCGCTGGGCGCGAAGTAATACTTCCCATCGACCGTTTGCCCGTGACCGGCCAGAAACACGACCACAACATCGTCCGGCGTGGCTTTGGCCGCGATGTCTTTCAAAACGGCAATGATCTTCTCGGTGGTCGCCTGGCCCTCGATCAACGCGGTGACGTCCAGACCGGAAAACAGCCGTCCTTTGTCCTGGCGCAGCAGGTCGGCCAAAGCGCGCGCGTCGTTCGCCGGATTGGCCAGCCGGGGGATCGGATTAACATACTCTCCGACCCCGACAGCCAATACGAACAGCTTGCCGCGGGTTTCGGCGGCGGCCTGATCCGGGGTTTTCTCGCGCGCCTCGAAGGACCGGACCAGGCGGATTTCCGGGCTGGCCCCGGCCGCAGCCTCAATGGCGCCGGTCGCGCTGACGGACGACAGACGAACGACGTTCAGCCCGCGCGCGAGCGGGATCGTGGCGCGTTCGATCCTCGTATTCCCTTGGGTCGATTCGACCTTGATGTCGCTGCCGAACACGGCATCGTTCAGGCGCGGGACGACCCGGCCGGACTCAGAGCCTTGGTTTTCGACCTTATAGCGAACCAGCAGCACCGGGGCGGTGACGGCGGGGGGCTCCCCGGCACGCCCCTTCACGATCTCCACCGCGCGCGCGCCATTACATCCCTGCGCCGCGACCGACTCGACCCCGCAGGCGTCGAGCAGCGTGACCTTTGGTGGCAGACCCTTGACGATTGTTTCGCCGACGGTGCCAACCTTGGCTTCCTGCTTGTCCACCTGGCGGCGGGCGTTGCCGTCGTCGCGCAAGGACAGGCCAACCAGGTCGGGCCGGAACCAGGTGGGGTAAAGCTGGCCAATGGCGATGAAATCGCTGGCGCGGCCCGAGGCCTGGTTGACGCGATAACCGATCAAAGAGCGGCCGTCCGGTTGCCCGTCGTCGCGATGGTCGTGGTCGAAATATCCCGCTTGAGTCCATTGCACCAGGCGTTCGGTGGCGGGATCGACGAACAACGCGATCAACTCGCGCCCGTCGATGGCGCTGTACCAATGGATCGTGCCATCGCCGAGACTGGCGACCACGACCCGCCCGTCGGCGCTGGCGTTGATCGCCCAAACCGGGGAGCCAACCGGCGCCTTCCAACCCGCGCCATTCTTACCCGCGAAGCGGACGAAGAAATCCGTGCCGACCGCCGCGCCCGCAGGCGACACCGCGGCGGAACGCGCGGTTTCCGCCGGTTCCAACACCAGTTTCCGCCCGTTCACGGCCGGGACCCGGCTGTCGCGCCAATCCGCGACAATCATGCCGAAACCGCTGGCAGACGACGGCAGGAAATCGGGGGTTATTGCGCCGGTTCGAAGGATTTCCCGCGTCGAAACATCGATGGCCAGATTGCCACCCTTGGCGCGGACGATTTCGACCGCGCCGCCATCGCGCGACAGGCGGACCGAGGTCTTGGCGCGGTCGTGGAAGTCGATGTGCCGGGGCGTTTGCGCGACACGGGCGCCGCCGGTGCCGTCCAGCTCGCCGATCACCGGTTCGGCGGTGGCGAACAGCATGGTCTCGCCGCGGGAAATGAGGCTGGTCACCAGGTCTTTCGCGACGGGAATATCCCGCGCGGCGCCGCCACCCAAAGGCCAGCGGCGGATTTGCACAATGTTGTCGTTGTCGAGGTATGAGCCGCCGCCAAAGACCGCGGTGCCATCGGCGGAGAAGGCGACGGCGTTGAAGCTGCCGGTCCGGCCCGCCGCGCCTTCCAGGTCGCGATCGAATTTCATCGTCCGCATGTCGAACAAATGCACCACGGGCCGCGCGCGGTCGCCCGCCGCCAGCCGCGCGCCGTCCGGGGAAAACGCGATTCCGTAAGCGCGGGCGCCCGGTCGCAGGGTCATCGGGGGCAGTTTCTTGCCGGAAGGGTCGTACAGCCGGATCGTGTTATCGTCGGCGGCGACGGCCAGACGTCCGTTGACGTCGAAATCGACCGCGGTGATCTTGCCCGGATAATCCCGATCCTCGAACGCGACACTCAGGGTCTTCAGATCGAGAACCCGCAGCCCGCCGCCTTCCATGCCCACGGCCAGGCGCTCGCCGGACGGAGCCATCTTCATCGTCAGGACCGCGCCCGGCTGGCCGGAAATCAAACCCAGGGGACGATGATCCTGGGCGGAGAAAAACGCGATCCCGAAGCCGCCTTGCGGCGCGCGGATACGGCCCGCCACCGCGATGACCTTGATGGAGGTCGCGACGGCGAACAAAGCCCCCTCGTCGCCTGGCCCGATTGCGGGGTACAGCACGCCCAGTACGTCGGACCCGTCGGGGCGCCAGATGCGCGCCGTTTTGTCGTCGGATACCGTGACAAAACCGGAGCCGTCGGCCAGCGGCGCCATCGCGTTGATCGCGGCCTCATGCACGCCGGTATCCAGCACCAGGAAGGGGCCGGGCTCGGCGGCGGCCACCGGCCCCGGCGCCAGCAGCGTCAGGACCAGCAGCGCGATGAAAAGCTTACGCATCGGGTCCCACGACGTCCAACCAGCTGAGGGAGGCGCCGCCATCGAGGTTGAAGGCCGTCTTGCTCTCCCGTTCTGCCGCGGCGATGGACCGGTCGAACGTGGCGCGCTTTTCCGGCACCGAGACGGAGGCGGCACGGTTGACGGAGGCGATTCGCGCGGGCGGCGCGGGCGACCAGCCGGGTTTCGAGACCGGTTTGGTCCGCAGGTCGTTGGCGGCCTGCTGGAACTGTTCGCCGCGGCGGGCCATGGTCAGGCCGAATTCGCGGGCGGTGCGGATTTCCTCGTCGAACCGATCCCGGTGGAAGGCGATCCGCAGAAGCGCCGTTGGCCGGTCCAGTTCGCGCCGCCGCGCCTGGCCTTTGACGATTTGCGCCTGGCCGAATCGGCAGGCCCGCAGCCGCGCGAAGCTGGCGACGGAGTGGTCGATTTCCTGAGTTTCCCGCACAAGGTCCTGATTCATGGTGTTGGCCATTTCGGACTGGTCGCGCGCGCGTTCCGCCAGCGTGCTGTAATAAGCACTGCCCGCGCCAACCAGGCCGCCCGCCAGCGCCCCCACCGCGACCGTGCCCACATCGACGCGCCCATTGGCCAGTCCGTAAAGAATGCCCGCGCCCGCGCCCAAAGCCGCGCCCGTCAGGGCTCCGGTGGCGATCTTGTCCTGGAAATAGGTCTTCGACCCCGCGAACTCCGCGCGTTGCCCCCGGCAAGGGTCGCTGCTGTCCATGGTCAGGGCGGCGCCAGCGCCTAAGGGCGATTGGCAGCCGCCAAGGCTGAAAGTCAGTGTCGCGGCCAAAACGGAGGCGGTGACGGCCCGTACGGGGCGAGACCTGGTGAAGAGGCGCATCTTCCCTCACTATGTGGTTGCGCCGGGTCTCCGCGCGTTCGGCGCGAACTGGTTAACGTAACCGGCTATATGCCTCATAAAATGGGATGGATACTCATTCCTGGCAAATGAATTTAACGGGCCGCAAGGAATTTCTGGCCAAGGCCGGGGAAATGCGGGCCAAAACCGGCATCGCGGGCGCCAGTCAGGCGGTTTCGGGCACCGGATAGGCGCGGAACGGCGCCACACGGGCCTGGAACAGTTCCGCCGCGGCCAGAAGTGCGAGGCGTTTGACGCCTGGCTTCGCGCGGACGGAACGGCGCAGAAACGGCAAGCCTTGTGCGGCCCGGCCATGCCGGATCAGTTCGCGTCCAACAACCCAATCGTTCTCCGCTTCGGCGCGCCGGCGCAGACGGCACAACGTGGCGGGATCGAAGCGGGTTTTCAGCGCAGGCGCGTTGAAGATTGCCTCCATGCAAGGACGGGCTGAGTCCGGACGCGCCGCCATCCCGCGATAGGCGCCATCCACGCGTTCCCGGACGAACAGCAACGGTGCGCGCGACGCGCTGGCGGCGAAGGAGCCCAGACGCGCGAGGCGGGTCCAGTATTCCCAGTCCTCGCCATATCGGAGGCCGGGGTGGAAGGTCCCGGTGGCGTCCACGACGCTGCGATGGATCAGCACATGGCCGCCGTTGACGAAGAGGTTACGGACGAGAAGCGCTTCCAACAATTCGCCGGACGCGGGCGCGCGCACCCGTCCGCGGCGCGGGACGGCCGTATAAGCGCCAACGGCCGCGACGGCGGTTCGATCGGCGCGCAACGTGGCGGACAGGATGGCGAGGGCGTCCGGGCTCAGCCAGTCGTCGCCGTCGAGAAACAATACGGCGTCGCTCCGGGCGGCGGCGAGGCCGCGATTGCGGGCGATCGAGACCCCGGCGTTGCGTTGGCGCAGCAGGCGTATGCGCGGATCGGCGAAGCTTTCGGCCACGGCCGCAGTTCCATCGGTGGAACCGTCGTCGACGATGGTCATTGCCCAGTCCGGGTGGGTCTGGGCCAGGACCGACCGGATCGCATCGCCAATATAGGGGGCGATGTTGAAGGCTGGGGTGACGATGCCGATGCGCATGGGTTTGCTCCGGGCCGCAGGGTGGGCTGGAGGCGCAGGGTAGGTGGGAATGGTGAAGGATGGGTTAAGATCGGGGAACAAAACGGGAGCGGGTGGGACGGGCCATTCCTACCCCTCCGCCGCCGGCTCCGGCCGCGCCAACACCTTGTCCACGCGGCGTTCGTCCATCGCCAGCACCTCGAACCGCCAACCTGCGAAGACGATACGGTCGCCTTGGCGCGGCACCCGGCGCAGCAAGGCCAGCAGCAGCCCGCCAAGCGTGTGATAAGTGCCCTCGCCCGGCAGATCGGGCAATCCGAGGCGCGCTTTCGCTTCATCGACCGGCATCAGCCCATCCATGACCAGGCTGGCCTCGCCTTCCTCCCCCGGCGCGGCGGGTTGGGCGGCGGTATCGGCGGGATCGCCGACGATCGCTTCCAGCATATCGGCGATCGTCACGACGCCTTCGAAACTGCCGTATTCGTCAAGAACCAACGCGAGCCCCAGAGGATCGGTTTTCAGCCGTTCCAGCGCGTCGAGCGCGGTGACGGTATCGGGCACGACAATCGGCTGACGCAGCGCAGCGCCGATCGACAGGTCGCCGCCGCCCAGGATCCGGTCGAGCAGGTCTTTCGCCTGGACGATGCCGACGACGTTGTCGATCGAGCCCTCGCACACCACGATCCGGGAATGCGGCGCGGCTTTCAGGGCGAGGGCGATGTCCTTCGGCGGATCGGTGCGGTCGATCCAGGCGAGTTCGGTGCGCGGCGTCATGATCGCGCGGACCGGCTTATCGGCCAGGCGCAGCACGCGTTCGATCATGTCGCGTTCTTCCGGTTCGACGACACCGGCCTGCGCGCCCTCGACCAGCAGGGCCTTCAGTTCCTCCTCGGTCACGATCCGGGACGGCGCCCGATGCAGGCCAAACAAACGCAGCACCACGCCCGACGACAAGCTCAACAGCCAGGCCGCTGGGCCCACCACGCGAATGAACCACGTCAACGGGCGGGCAACCCAGGCGGAGATGACCTCCGGCTGGCGCAGCGCGAGTTGTTTCGGCACCAGCTCGCCCAGTACCAAGGTCAGATATGTGGTGACAATGACAACGAGGCCAAGGGACAGGGTGTCGGCGAAGCGCGCGACCTCGGGCATCGTCTCGAACCATTCTTTCAGATGGTTCGCGACGCTGGCGCCGCCGAAAACGCCGGTCAGGACGCTGACGAGGGTGATGCCGACCTGCACCGTCGGCAGGAAGCGATGCGGGTCGTCGGACAAAGCGCGCGCCGCGCTGGCGCCCGGGTGCGATTTTTTTTCCAACACCGACAGGCGGGCGCGGCGGGCGGAAACCAGTGCGAGCTCGCTCATCGCGAACAGGCCGTTCACGACAATCAAAAAGAAGATGATCAGGATTTCGAGGCCGATATTCATCCGTGGCCGGCCGGGGTTGGGTCCGTCAGGGGCATGACCGTTGCATACCACGCCTGTGCGGCCGGCGAACACTGGCGCCGAATGCGCGGCCCCTGCCGCATACCATTGCACGTGCAGAATGTTATGGATTTGAGAGGCCTCTTCATGCTTTGTTAACCTTTATCGAAGACAAGCCCAGGAGATTAAGGATGCCCGATTCTGCGACGGCCGAAATTATCCGCTTTCCCGTGCGCGCCGCAGTGCCGCCCCGCGCGCCAGCCGCGCCTGCGGCGGCCGATCCGGCGAATGCCCGGCTCGCCCGCGCTTTGGACAATCTGAATGAAGCCTTGGCTGGGCAGCGCGCGGCGATGGCCGCCTGGAAGACGGCGATCGGCGATCTCCGGACGGTGACACGGCGCCTTGGCACCAGCCTGCGCGGCTACAACGACAGTCTGGGGCGGCTCGACTCCCGCGTGAACACGTTGCGGGAAGAAGCCGTGAAGCTGGAGGTCTGGGCTGACGAGGCGTTGGCGAAGAAGCAGCCCTGAGTCTCGGCCACTTGCGCGACCTGCGCCCTTTCTGTTGGCTGATGGGCGGAGGAACCGCCCAATGCCGCACCCCCTACTGGAGATTTTTCGTGAAGCGGAGGTGATCCCGGTCATCCGCACGCGCTCCATCCAGACCGCCGCCACCGCCGTCGCGTGGTTGCGCGAAGCGGGCATCCGGATTTTCGAAATCACCATGACGGTGCCGGAAGCCACGAGCCTGATCCGCGCGCTGTCTCGCGATCCCGCGCTGATCGTCGGCGCGGGCACCGTGCCCGATGCCGCAACGGCGGAGGCCTGTTTGGACGCGGGCGCCAAATTTATCGTGGCGCCCTGGATCGATCCCTCGCTGTCCGCGCCCTGCCAGGACGCGGGGGCGGTCCTTATGCTGGGCGCTGTCACGCCGACAGAGGTACGGGCGGCCCTGGCGGCCGGTGCCAATGCGGTCAAAGTGTTTCCGGCATCGTCTTTCGGCGGCCCAGGGCATATTAAAGCCCTGGGCAGCGTGTTTCCTGGCGTGGCGTTTTGTCCGACCGGCGGAGTCGATCCCGGCAATTTCGACGCCTACCTCGACGCGGGCGCCGCCTTTGTTGGCATGGGCGGCGCGCTGGTGGACGAAAAACGCATCCTGGCGGGCGATAAAGCAGCCATCCAGGCCGTCGCCCGCGCGGTGTTGGGCCAAACCTCCGCATGACCGCCGATCTTCTGTGCATGGGCGAGCCGATGCTGGAGTTCAACCAACTGCCGCCACGTCCTGACGGATCGCGGCATTATTTGGAGGAGCATGGCGGCGATACCTCCAACGCCGCCGTGGCGGCGGCGCGGCAAGGCGCAAAGGTTGGGATCGTCGCCGGTCTGGGGCGGGACATGCCGGGCGATAGTTTTATGGCGCTGTGGGCCAAGGAGGGGATCGACACCGCGACCGTCGCGCGGTCCGCCCGGTATCCGACCGGCGTGTATTTCGTGACCCACGACGACTCGGGGCACCATTTCCTGCATCACCGCGCGCATTCGGCCGCGGCGATGTCAGGGCCGGAGGATGTGCCAGTGGACGCGATCGGGCGCGCCCGCATCCTGTATCTTTCCGGCATCAGTCAGGGAATTTCGACGATCGCCTGCGACGCCACCTTCGCGGCGATCGAGGCCGCGAAAAAGCACGGCACGAAGATCGCCTACGACACCAACTACCGTCCGCTTCTGTGGCCACCGGCGCGCGCGGCGGCGACGATGCGGGCCGCGATGGACTCCGTCGATTACGCGTTTCCGGGCCTGGAAGACGCGGCGGCGCTGACCGGCCTGACCGATCCGGACGCCATCCTGGATTATTATTTGGCCCTGGGTCCAAAGGTCGCCGTGTTGAAAATGGGCGAGGCGGGCGCATATCTGGGCACACCGGATCGGCGTGTGCGCATCCCCGGCTTTCCGGTCCAGGCGTTGGACGCGACAGGCGCGGGCGACACGTTTTGCGGCGCGTTTCTGGCCCGGACCTTGGCGGGCGACTCGCCGGAATCCGCAGCGCGGTATGCCTGTGTCGCGGCTGCGTTGAAATGCACGGGCTACGGGGCGGTGGCCCCGATCCCCTCGCCAGCCCAGGTGTGGGAGGCGATGCGGATGCGCGATGATCGTTAAGATCGGTTCACCCGTTCTTGACACCCCCGGGGACCCCTTGTAGCAAGCCGCCGCTTACCGGCGACACCATTGCCAGGAGCGAAAATGAGTCAGGAACCGGGCGGCCCGGATAACTCCTTCGAGGAGCGACTGAAAGCCGCCCGAGGCAGGCAAGGGCTCGACAGCCCGCCGAAGCCCAAGGGGTTCGACCCCAATGGGTCGGAGGTGTCCCCGATGGGGATCGGCCTGCGGGTGGGGACCGAACTGATCGCGGCCTTTGTCGTGGCGATTGCCATCGGCTACGGGTTGGACCGGTTGTTCGGCACCAGGCCCATTCTGACGGTGGTTTTCGTTCTGGTGGGGGGCGCCGCCGGAATTTTGAACGTGTGGCGCGTCTTCGCGCCGAAAACAGGATAGGGGACGTCACGGTGGCGGCCGAAGGACACGGTAGTATCGACGCGTTGAGCCAGTTCAAGCTTGAACCGGTTCTCGGCCAATTTGGCGCGGCGCTTCATATCAGCCAGGCCAACGTCATGATGGCGGTTGCCGGGCTTTTGACTCTGTCGCTGCTGTGGGTGGGCATGAGCCCGCGGGCCATGATCCCCGGCCGCCTGCAATCTGCGGCCGAAATGGCCTATGAAACCGTAATGAACATGTGCCTCGAACAGATCGGGCACGAGGGAAAGAAATTTTTCCCGCTGGTGTTCACGCTGTTTTTCTTCATCTTGTTCGGCAATCTTCTGGGCGTATTCCCGCTGTTTTTCACGTTCACCAGCCACATCGCGGTGACGTTGGCGCTTTCGTCGTTCGTGTTCCTGTTCGTGACCTTCGTCGCGATCAAAGAGCATGGCTGGCACTTCTTCAGCTATTTCGTGCCCAAGGGCATTCCGGTGGCGTTGACGCCGCTGATGGTGCTGATCGAAGTGATTTCCTATCTCTCCCGCATCATCTCCCTGTCCGTCCGTTTGTTCGCCAACATGATGGCGGGCCACGTGATGCTGGAGGTGTTTGGCGGGTTCGTCGTCATGCTCGGCGCCGCCGGCGGCATTTTCTTCGTGGGGGCGGGTATGCCCTTGCTGGTGAATGTCATCCTGATCGGCTTCGAACTGTTGGTGGCCTCGTTGCAGGCTTATGTGTTCGCCATTCTGACCTGCATCTACCTCCACGACGCGGTGCATATGCACTGATCTCCCCCGCAATCCCCTGACATGACCGGGCGGCCGATGCCGCCGGGATCGAACTGGACTTACAGAAAGGAACTGGAAAAATGGAAGTTGCAGCCGCGAAAGCCATTGGCGCGGGTATTGCGATGATCGCCCTTGGCGGTGTCGGTATCGGCATGGGGCAGATTTTCGGCTCCCTGATCGCCGGCGTTGCCCGGAACCCCGCCGCGCGCGACCGCGTTTTCGGTCTCGCCATTCTCGGGTTCGCCTTGACGGAAGCGGTCGCGCTGTATGCGTTGGTTATCGCCTTCATCATTCTGTTCGTCTGATCCTTTGGGCGGCCTCAACCGCGAGGGAAGCAGCATGACCAGGTTTCGCCGGATCGCGCCTTTGGCCGTGGGTCTGATCGCCATCCCCATGATGGCGATGGCCGACGGGCTGCCGCAGCTGGACTTCAAGAACAAGCTGACCGTTTACCAGGTCGTCTGGGGCGCGGCGATCTTCGTTGTCCTTTATATCCTGGCCTCTCGCACCGCTCTGCCAAAGGTGGAAGCGGTGCTGGAGGAGCGGGCAAAGCGGATCGCCGGCGATCTGGAAGGCGCCAAGACCGCCAAGACGCGCGCCGATGCCGGGATCAAGGCGGCGGCCGATGCCACCGCCAAGGCACGGTCCGAAGCGCAGTCGGCGATCAACGCCGCCATCGAGTCATCGAAGGCGGCGGCTGCGGTGCAATCCGCGGCGCTGAACGAACGGCTGGATAAACAACTCAAGGAAGCCGAGGGTCAGATCGCGGCCGCGCGCCTGGCTGCTTTGGCTGCGCTGCCGGGTGTCGCGACCGATACAGCCATCGCTTTGATCACGCGTCTGACCGGCGTCGCGCCGGATGCAGCCCAACTCAGCGGCGCGATCGATGCGGCGATGACCGCCCGCGGCGCGGGCCGGTAAGGGAAATAAGCAATGCACCACGACGCGGGCTTTTTCGCCGATCCGCTCCACTGGGTCGTCATCTCGTTCTTTTTGTTCTTCATTGTCTTCGGCAAGAAGATTTGGGGCGCTTTGGCGGGCATGTTGGATGCGCGCGGCGCTTCGGTGCGGGCGGAGATCGACGAAGCCGCCCGGCTCAAGACCGAGGCGGAGGCGATGTTGAAAGACGCCGAAGCCACACGGGCAAAAGCCCAGTTGGACGCAAAGACGTTGATTGAAGGGGCGGCAGCGGAAGCTGGGCGTTTGGCGGAAGCCGCGCGCGCCGAGTCCGAGGCCTCCACGCGGCGGCGGGAGCAGATGGCGATGGATCGCATCGCCGCAGCCCAGAAACAGGCGGTGGACGATATTCGTTCTGCGGCCGCCGAAGTCGCGACCGTCGCGGCGCGTCAGGTGATCGCCGAGGGACTCAGCCTCGACTCGGCCAATGCGCTGATCGATCATGCGATTGCTCAGTTACCGGCGGCGTTGGCGACCCGCCGCGCGGCCTGAGTTTTATACGAACTGACCGAACAATTGACACTCGGCACGGCCGCTCCTCCCCGTCATGGCACGACTTGATCGGGCCATCGGAGGCGGCACGGCGATTGGACAAGAGGCGCTTCACGCGGCCGATCGTGCCCAATCCCGCAATGGCGTACCGCCCCCGATGGCCCGATCGAGTCGTGCCATGACGGGGAGAGATCGTCCATTCCGATAGTTGGTATTATTGCTTCGAATCAGGCGCCGCGCCCGTTTGGCCGGCGCCTTTTTCATGTCCCGGGCGCGTGTTTACCGGCGTCCCAGCCCCGGGCGGAGAGGGTTTTTTGCGCAAATGCGAGAGGCGCGGCTTCCAGATCGCTCGCGAAGGTGTCGTTCCAGCGGTTCAGCCAGCCAAACAGCGAGATGACGGCGACAATTTCGACGATCCCGGCTTCGGTGAAATGCTCGCGCAACGCGTCGAAATGTTCGCGCGTTGCGGCGTTCGGCACCGCGCCGGCGGCGAGACCCAAAGCGACGATGGCGCGCTCTGCCGCCGTAAAAACCGGGCTGGTTTCGTAATTCAGCAGTTCCTGCGCTTTTTCCTCGGATAGTCCGGCTTTCGCGCCGTTGGCCGAGGTATGCGCCATGCAATAGCGGCAGGCGGCGGCGGTGCTGACCGCATGCGCGGTGAGCCATTTCATCGGCAATGCGACCTCGCCGGGCGCGCGCATCACCTCCTGGATCAGGCCCGCGAAGGCGCGGAGGATGTTGGGTTTGTGCGCCATGATCCGGAAACTGGTGGGCACATAGCCGCCGAACTTCTGGGAAACGTCCAGAATGTCGTTGACGGCGCTGGTTTCCTCGGGGTCCAGGGGGCGGACATGGGCGGCGTGTTTTCCGGGTCGATCCATGGCGAGTCGTGCTCCTGCATTGTGATTTATTTCGGCGGTCCGCGATCCGGCCATCTGGCGCCGGAAAACGCAAGCCCAAGTTGACATGGCGCGCGGCGTCGAGCAGATATTCGCGATCATGACAGCAAATTTCGATTTGACGGGCCGCCTGGCGCTTGTCACCGGCAGTTCCCGCGGGCTTGGTTGGGCTATCGCCCAAGGGCTGGCGGGCGCAGGGGCAAATGTGATTCTGCATGGGCGCGATACCGCGTTGCTGGCGCAGCGTGCGGCGGAATTGCCCGGCGCCGCCGGGGTGCTGGCGTTCGACGTGACGGATCCCGCCGCGACGAAAGACGCCTTCGCGCGCATCGCAGCGGAGCATGGGCGATTGGATATTTTGGTCAACAACGCTGGCGTGATTCCGCGCGGGCCGTTGCTGGAAACGACGGATGAGGCCTGGTCGTCAGTCATCGATTCGAACCTGTCGGCGTATTTCCGGATGTCGCGGGAAGCGGCGCGGATCATGGTGCCCGCGAAACGCGGCCGGATCATTCAGGTGTCGTCAGTGCTCGGGTTCATCGCGCGTCCGGGCGTGCCGGGATATGTGACGGCGAAGGCTGGGCTGCACGGGTTAACGCGCGCTCTGGCCGTCGAATTGGCGCCGCATGGGGTGACTGTCAACGCGATCGCGCCCGGTTTTTTCCCCACCGAGGCGACCGATGTCCTGCACAAAAATCCTGACTTCAACGCGATGGTCGCGAGCCGGGCGCCGATGGGGCGGTGGGGGAACCCGCCGGAATTGCAAGGTCCGGTGGTGTTTCTGGCGTCCGACGCGTCGTCTTATATGACCGGGCATGTGCTGGTCGTGGACGGCGGGACGATGGCGGCGTTGTGATATTGGCGCGACCGATCGCAGCCCAGCCATGGCGATCGAAGAGCAGCTTCGCCATTCCTGCGACTTTGGGAGGCGATGGCGGTTTTATCGCCGTCAGTACCGCGCCGGGAGCGGCGTTTTTCCAGCGCGTTTCGCGCGTTCGGCGATTCTGGCGAGAAGTTCGCGTTTCTCGGGCGTACGGTTCGCGCCGGAATTCCGCGCGGCGGCGATCTCGGCTTCGGTAATACCGAGTTCCGCTTTTCGAATGGCCATCCGTTTCAGGTACTCGTGAGCATCGAATATATGTGTCATGGCATCAGCCCGATATCGGAGGGGTCGCCTGTTTCTTCCACGACCCGTCTATATAGATAGGCGTGGTCGATCGACGCGCCAAGCCTGAAAAGCAACACGGCCTGCGCGAGCATCTCGCTGTTTTTCTTACCGGACGATGCGTATTGTCCGAGGCGATCGGCGATCATGTCTTCGAAGCCTGGCATGCAGACCTCGCTCGCGGCGTCGAACGACGCGACCAAGAGGCGATCCTGGTCGGCTCTTCCATCGAAAAGCGGGCCGCTGACCGCCTGAAATCCGTAACGTGGTAACGACGGGTGATACCAGCCAACAATCATGTGGCCGCGACGGTGTTCTCGTTTGAACCCTGCCTCCCGCATCGCTGTGTCGAACGGCACCACAAAGTCGAAATCTCCCGATAAAATCAAACCATCGGTGAGAATTGAAACGGCCGCTCCGCCGACAAGAACGGGACGGTGTCCCGTTTCTCGCCGGTGCCGATCGAAGACCCGGCCAAGACGGACGATGGCATCGAGGAACTCAGGATCGAGAGCCATTCTGAATTGATCCGTCCTCGGGCGCTGCGGGGGCGGGAGTCAGTAAACCACCACCGAGCGAATCGACTCGCCCCGCCGCATCAGATCGAATCCCTCGTTGATTTTCTCGAACGGCAACACATGGGTGATCAAATCGCCGATGTTGATCTTTCCGTCCATGTACCAATCGACGATGCGCGGCACATCCGTCCGCCCGCGCGCGCCGCCGAAGGCCGTGCCCATCCAAATGCGACCCGTCACCAACTGGAACGGCCGCGTCGAGATTTCCTGCCCAGAACCCGCGACTCCGATAATGACCGATTTCCCCCAGCCACGATGCGCGCATTCCAGCGCCTGGCGCATCACCTGCGTGTTACCGATGCACTCGAAACTATAATCCGCGCCGCCCTTCGTCAGATCCACCAAATAGGGCACCAGGTCGCCCAATACTTCGGCGGGATTTACGAAATGAGTCATGCCGAATTTCTCGGCCATCTCCTTGCGGCGCGGGTTCAAATCCACACCGACAATCATTTCGGCGCCGACCATGCGCAGGCCCTGGATGACGTTCAGGCCGATGCCGCCAAGACCGAAAACCACGCAACGCGCGCCAGCCTCCACTTTCGCGGTGTTCATGACGGCGCCGATTCCCGTTGTGACACCGCAACCGATATAACAAACCTTATCGAACGGCGCGTCCTCGCGGATTTTCGCCAGCGCGATTTCCGGCAGCACGGTGAAATTGGAAAATGTGGACGTGCCCATGTAATGATAAACGGTTTCCTTGCCGCTGCTGAACCGGCTGGTGCCATCGGGCATCACGCCTTTTCCCTGAGTCGCGCGAATGGCGACACAAAGATTGGTCTTACGAGACAGGCAATATTCGCACTGGCGGCATTCCGGCGTGTACAGCGGAATGACGTGATCGCCTTTCTTCAATGTCGAAACATTCTTGCCAACATCCACCACGATGCCCGCGCCTTCGTGGCCCAGAATGGACGGGAACAGGCCTTCAGAATCGGCGCCGGACAAGGTGTATTCGTCGGTGTGGCAAATGCCCGTGGCCTTGATCTCCACCAGCACCTCCCCCTCCCGCGGGCCGTCGAGTTCGACGGGTTCCAGACTCAAGGGTTGGCCGGCCTGTCTTGCCACCGCCGCGCGCGTTTTCATCGAAGCTCTCCTGGAACGATTGACGTCGCGCGATGGTGGAAGAAGGGCGGGCCGGGATCAAGCGGCCCGATCGGTGCGGGC
>JAYWAX010000210.1:0-6110 GCA_043782125.1 Acetobacteraceae bacterium
CGGATACCGAGATAATCGGACGGTCCGGATGCACGGCCGCGGCGGCGAGAACAAAGCCCATGCCGATGCCCATGGTGCCGTAAGAACCCGCGTCGAGACGTTCGCGCGCGCCATGGTTCGGCATCTGGGTACGCCCGATATCCATCGTATTGGCGCCTTCGCCAATAATGATCGCGTTCTCGGGGATCCAGGGGCTGATGTCGCGGAAGGCGCGGTAGTAGTTGGTGGGCGCGGAATCGTCGTCGATCATGACCTGAATTTGTTTCGCGTTCGCCGCGGATTTCTCGGCGAGCGCCTTATGCCAGGGGGTATCCTTCGGATAGAACCATTGGCGTTTCTCCAGCGCCTTGTTCATCTGGCCCACGATGGCCTTGCCGTCGCCGACCAGCGCGACCTCGGCGGGCACGTTCTGGCTGATGGCTTCCGGCGAGATGTCGAGTTGCACGATGCGGACGCTTTTGTTGAACCGCGGCGGCAGGCCGAAATGCATGATCCAGTTCAGACGCGCGCCCATCAGCACGATGACGTCGGCTTCCTGCAGCGCGTGGCTGCGGGCGGCGCCGACGGACAGCGGATGGTTGTCGTCCAGCACGCCCTTGCCCATGGGCGACGCGAGGAACGGCACCTGGGTGCGTTCGATGAAGGCGCGCACTTCGTCTTCCGCGCGCGACCAGGCCATGCCCTTGCCGACGATGATCAGCGGGTTCTTCGCGGATTCAAGCGCGTTCAGCGCGGCCTGGATGCTTTCGTCCGGCGCGGTCATGCGCGGCGGCTCGGCGCATCTGGCGGGGAAGTGGACGGTTTCTTCCTCGGCTTCGCCCAGAATAATGTCGTCGGGCATGTCGAGATAGCAGGCGCCCGGACGGCCATAGATGGCGTTGCGGACGGCCATTTCGACATAAAACGGGATGCGGTAAACATGTTCCACGGCATGCGCGAACTTGCAGAACGGCGAGGCGATCATCACCTGGCGTTCTTCCTGGAAGGCGCCCATGCCGTTTTGCTTGACGGAGGAAGCGCCGCCGATCAGGATCATCGGCCAGCAGTTTTCCTTGGCGTTGGACAGGCCGGCGAGGCCATGCACGACGCCCGGTCCGGATACCACGAGCGCGGCGCCTGGGCGGCCTGTCATATAGCCAACGGCGCCCGCAGCATAAGACGCCGATTGTTCGTTACGGCAGCCGTAATATTTGATGCCGGCCAGTTGCGCCGCGCGCGCGATCGGCTGCACCGGGAAGCCGACGATGCCGAACATATATTCGACACCCTGTTCTTTCAGCGCCCGCGCCATGATCGTGGCGCCCGTGAGTTTTGCCATTTTTGTTTCCTCCGATTGCTTCGGTGATTGAGGTTCGCGCATTTCGGCGGGCAGGGAAAGAGGGGCGAAGATACTCGCTCCGGCAGAGCCTTCGCGGTGGCTGGTTCGAACAGGCCATCCGCGCGACATTTGAAACGTGTTTGTCCGCCGTGGAACTTTCCCGTATCGCCGGAGGGAAACGGGTCTGGCATTCAGAGTTTGTTAAGAATGTCTCGCGATAAATGGTCCATGCGATCCGGGAGACCGGAGCATGGGCTGTCGCGTCGCGGATTTGGCAGTGGAGCCCAGTGACATCTGCACGCTTCGCCTTTCGGACGAGGTGTGGGAGATGGAATTCCTGTTTCTCCTGGCGTTTCACGGGCGTTCGGCCCATCTGAGCGATATGCATGTTCAGGGTGCCGGCCCGAACAGGATGGGCGTGGCGGGTTTGCGCGGTCTGGCGCGGTCAGCGATGGAGTATTTGGATGTCGACGAACTCCGAATTGATGGCGCGGCTCGAACGACTGGGGCCGGTAAGGGTCGTACCCCCGCCCCCCTCGTTTTCCGGCGTGCCGGTGGCTCTGGTCCTGCGGCTTGAATATCCGATGGACAAGCCGGTTTCCTTGGTGAAGCGCCTTTACGCCGCCGGTCTGACGATGCGCGCGGCGAAGGATGTCATGGACCGGTTGGCGGAAACCCGGCTGGCCGTTTGCACGATCAATGAGGGCGCGGACATTTCCGCGCTGGCGGCCGATCTCGCCGCGATGAATGTCTTCGCGCATCGGCGGAGCCATCCCAAGGCCAGTTCGATCGCCGAGGCCCGCGCCGGTCACCGTATGACTCCGGGGGAATTCGCCGAGGTACTTGGTCTCGATCTTGAAACATTACGGGACTGGGAGGAAGGGCGCCGCGAACCAGGCGCCGCCGCGCTCAGTCTTGTGCTGGCCTTCGACGAGGCTCCGGACGCCGTGTGCGCGGCGACGTTGGAGCGGGTAGCTTAACCTTTCAGGTCCCAGCCGATCCAGTCGCACAGCGCGCGCCCCATCGTCAGGTCCAGATCGCGGCCTTTCAGCCAGGGCATTTCCTCGGTGAACATCGTCACGCATTCGCGATAAGTGCAGGACAGGCGCGTGATGTCGGTGCCCCAGAACGACCGCTCGGGGCCGAACGCGTCGATAATGCGCCGGATCGGTTCGTGCGTATCGCGCCAGGGCCAGGATTCTCGCGAATAGCTTGGCGCGCCCGAGATTTTCACGGCGACATTGGGAAATTTCGCCAATGCCAGGAGTTCTGGCAGGTCGTCCCAGGTGCCCTGACCGGCGGCGACACCGGCGCGTCCCAGGTGATCGATGAGCAGGCGCAGACCAGGATGTTTGCGGGCGATGCGGGCCACATCGGCGAAATGCCCGCCCGCGAGCAGGCCCACCGGCGTGCCGTATTTTTCCGCGTCTTCCCAGAACCAGTCGATCGTGCCCTCGTTCCAGTATTGCTTGTAATGTGGTTGCATGAAGGTGAAACGAAATCCCAACAGGCCCGGCGTGTTCTTCCAGGTCGCGACGATATTCCGGTTTTCCGGATTTTCGATCGCGAAATGGCCGAGCACGGCGAATTTATTTGGATGCGCTTTCGCCGCCGCGTTGGCGGTGGGGTTGGCCGCCAGCAGCGTGGTTGGGGGGTGGATCAGTGCGGCATCGACTCCGGCGCCGGCCATTTCCGCCAGCGCGTCATCCATGGACCAGGTTGGGATCTGGCGGTGATGGGCCGCCATCTTCTGGTTTTCCCAGATGTGGATTTGCGAATCGACGACCAGCATGGCGTTGTCCCTCCGTATCAGCGGCTTTTCTTTGTAACGCGTGAGCGGAACCTCCGTGGTGCCGCGCCCAGGGTGTTCAACCCATTCATCGCTCGCATGTTCCAGGCGCGCGAAATGGAGTCGGTATCGAGGCTGGTGGAACGCGCGCCGCAGCCGCCTCCGAATCGAAATATGTCCGGCTGCGCCATCCTGTCCTCCTCGCCGGTTCGCCAAATCTTATTCGGCGGCCTTGGCCTGTGCTTCGGCCGTGAATGCCGGCATCACCTCCCGCGCGAAGCGGCGCAGGCTGCGCAGTCCGCGTTGTCCGCCGCCGGACCCGCCGCCGTTGATCAGCACATAGCCCACGCCGGATGTTTCCAGATCGTTCAGGTGTCCGGCGATCTGGTCCGGCGTTCCGTAAATCGCGCTTTTCAGATTGATCTCGACGGGATCGCCATCTGCGCGATCGGGGCCACCCAGCATGACACCGTCCGGGGTGGTCGCGAGTTTCAATTGCCGCATCCGGTTCGCAAGCCGGCGTTCCAGCGCTTCCTGGCGTTCGTCCTCGCTTTCCGACACGAAGAAGGCGCGTGTGACGCCGACCCGCATTGGGTCCCAGGTTTCGCCGCGCGCTTCGACCTCTTGGCGGAACACGGCGATGTTATGGGCGACGTCGGCCGGAGCGGCATATTGCCCGAGTAACAAATTGAAACCGCGTTTCGCGACCTCGCGCACGGACCGGTCGCTGCCCGCGCCCATCCACACGACCGGGTGCGGTTTTCGAAAAGGTGGCGGTTCGACGACGATATTATTGAAAGTCCAGTATTTTCCTTTGTGGGAAAATCGTTCCTCCGAACTCCAGGCCTTGATGATGATTTCGATGGATTCCTGGAAGCGTTCGCGCGCTTCCTCCATGCCCATGTCGAAGCCGTCGAATTCGTTATGGCGGTAGCCGGTGCCAATGCCGAAATCGAGCCGCCCGCCGGACAGCAGATCCAGCGTCGCAGCTTGTTCCGCGAGCAGAACCGGATTGTGCCAGGGTAGCACCATCACCGCGGTGCCCAGGCGCAATGTTTTGGTGCGCGCGCCCAACCATGTCAGAAGGTTCAGGGTCGCGGAAACCTGGCCGAAACCCGTAAAATGGTGTTCGACGACGAAGGTGCCGTGAAAGCCCAGAGCTTCGGCTTCGACGTTGTATTCGATGAAGTCGCGATAACCTTCGGCGCTGTCGAACTCGCCGCTGCCACGCCGCGCCGCTGCGCTGCCGAACAAACCGAACCGCATGGGATCGTCCCTCCTGCTGTGCTTTGGCCTGATTGTAAGCCGGAAACGCCGACTCGCCAAATGGTGTCACGGCTTCTATTTTGCGCGGCCTTGGATGGGAAACGATCATGGAAATTGGCTGGTACCACGAATTTCACCGCCAGGTGGCGGGACAATCGGACACCGATGCCTTCGCGACCGGCCTGGATCAGGTCTGCGCCGCCGAGGAGTGGGGGCTGGATTCCATTTGGCTCGCCGAGATCCATCAGCAGGCGGCGCGATCCGTGCTGAGTGTGCCACTGACCGTTCTTGCATCCCTTGCATCCCGCACCACGCGGCTGAAACTGGGCACCGGGGTGCAGGTATTGCCGTTGACGCATCCGTTGCGCCTTGCGGAGGAAACCGCGACCGTCGATCAGATCAGCCGCGGGCGGTTGCTGATGGGGGTTGGGCGCAGCGGCAATCCGCGTTCCTACGGTGCCTATGGCGTGCCGTATTCCGAGAGCCGGGAGCGGTTTTTCGAAACGCTGGAGGTTCTGAAACTCGCCTGGACGCAGGAGACTTTTTCGTTCCACGGCAAATTCCATCATTTCGATGGGGCCCGTGCCGTTCCGCGGCCGTTTCAAACTCCGCACCCGCCCATTCTCATCGCCGGTGCCTCCGAAGACACATTCCCCGTCCTGGGCGCCATGGGTTACCCGCTGTTCGTTTCGGTGCGGGCGGGATCGTTTTCCGGTCTGGGGCCGGATTTACGCGCGTATCGCGCGGCCTACAAGGAATCTGGTCATCCGGGAGAGGGCAAAATTCATCTGCGTCTGGTGATGCATGTCGCGGAGACGGATGCCCAGGCGCGGGAGGAAGCGTATGGCAGCGTCATGTCCGGTTATCAAAAGCTGACCACGCAACTGGAAGGCGCGCCAAGCGCGCGGCGGCGGGCGGAACTGGAAAAAGTAGTGGGGATCACGTACGAGGACGTGCAGCGCGACAAGGTCGTGATCGGCTCGCCCGATACGGTGGCCAAACGTTTGGTGGAGTTGCGTGAGGAAATCGGCATCGACGGCATTTTGGCCGAGCTGAATTTCGGTGCGTTGCTGCCGCCGGATAAGATGATGCGATCGTTACAGTTGCTGTGCCAGGAGGTCGGTCCGAAGCTGCGGCGGGCGTAAGGGCGCGTACCGTTCCATGATCGTCATGGATCGGCGCGACCGGAACCGGCGTTGCCGCTCCGGGCGCCCGGTCAACCTGGTGCCGACGTGCGGACGCCAGACCATCATGCCGCCGGTTTCAGATGTTCCTGTAACCGCGGCATCAGCTCCACCAGGTTGCAGGGCCGGAACCGGTTGTCCAACTGGTTGACCAGAATGTCGTCCCAACCGTCCTTCACCGCGCCGGTGCTGCCGGGCAGCGCGAACAGATACGTGCCCCGCGCGACGCCACCGATCGCCCGGGACTGGATCGTCGAAGTGCCGATCTTTTGGTAGCTCAGCATCCGGAACAATTCCCCAAAACCCTCGATTTTCTTTTCCAGGACGCGGTCGAAGGCTTCGGGCGTCACGTCGCGGCCGGTGATGCCGGTGCCGCCGGTGGTAATCACGCAATCGATCGCGGGATCGTCGATCCATTTTCGCAACAACACCTCAATGGCGCCGGCGTCGTCTTTCTCGATCGCGCGCACGGCGACAATGTGGCCCGCTTGCTGAACCCGCTCCGCCAGCGTGGCGCCGGAGGTGTCGGTTTCCAGCGTTCTGGTGTCGGACA
>JAYWAX010000211.1:0-2179 GCA_043782125.1 Acetobacteraceae bacterium
GATGGCCCGGTCGAGCCGTGCCAGGACGGGGAGAGGTACAGCGGGGTCGTTCAAGCGGTTGCGCTTGGCCGGCGTTCCCGGTTGCTTGATCCGCAGGCCTGCCCCGCGTACACTTCGGTTCATGCTCAAAGATTTGCCCGTTGTCGATCGCCATCGTCCGGCCCAGGAGAGGCGGGACGATGGCCGCGCGTTGCGGAAGAAGATGCCGCGGAGCGAGTTGGCGGCCTGGCGCAAGGCGCCCGATCGCGCCGACCCGGTGGTGTCCCTGACCGAGGCGGGCCGCCACGACATCGCGCGGCTTCTGCCGATCCGTTATGCGCGCATGAGCGCCACGCCCGCCACGTTCCTGCGCGGTGCGGCCGGAATCATGGCAGCGGATTTGGCGAGCATGCCCAATAGCGGGTTGTGGGCGCAGAGTTGCGGCGACTGCCACCTGCATAATTTCGGCACCTATGCGACGCCGGAGGGCACACCGGTCTTCGACGTCAACGATTTCGACGAGACTCTGCCCGCGCCGTTCGAATGGGATCTGAAGCGGCTGGCGGCCAGTTTCGTGTTGGAGGCGACAACCCGCGGCCAGCCCGCGCGCGCCGGCGTGCAACTGGCGCGTCTGGCGATCATGGCCTATCGCGTTCACATGCGGTCGTTGGCGCAGTCCGCGCCGCTGGATATCTGGCGTAACCGGATCGACGCGCGGGAAGTCGTGGCGGCGATCGAAGACCCGCGGCGCCGGACGCGGGAGATGCGGCGGCTGGCCGCATGGGCGCTGTCCGCGGACCCCGATTACGCGCATTTGATCGAGCGGCGCCGCGGCATTTGGCGCATCGTCGCGAAGCCGCCGCTGGTCGTGCCGTTGAGTGGGCAGAGCGACAATACCTTTGAAATTCTGGCCCGCACGGCCTTCGAAACCTATCGCCGCTCGTTGCCCGAGGAACGGCGCCTGCTGTTCGACAGATATGGTCTGGCCGATGTCGCCTTCAAGGTCGTAGGTGTCGGCAGTGTCGGGACGTTCTGCGCGATCGGGCTGTTCGTCAGCCCCGATGGCGCGCCGCTGCTGTTGCAGATCAAGGAGGCGCGGACCTCGGTGCTGGCGCCGTTCACGCGTCCGTCGGCCTATGTCAATCAGGGCCAGCGGGTGGTGGTGGGTCAGCGGATCATGCAGTCGCAAAGCGATCTGTTTCTGGGTTGGACGGAACAACTGGGCGACGATCAACACTGTTACGTCCGGCGGCTGAAAGACCCCGGGTTGGCGCGGATCGCGGACGATCTGGCGGAATCCAGCCTGGCGCATCACGCGACCTTGTGCGGCCTGACCTTGGCGCGGGCGCATGCGCGCTCTGTCGATCCGGCGATTGTCGCGGGTTACATGGGCGATGGCGGGGTTTTCGACACGGCCATCGCCAGCTTCGCCGCTGCCTATGCCGAGCAATCCCGCGAGGACTGGGCTTTGTTACGAGCTGCGATCAAATCCGGGCAAATCGACGCGGGTGAGGGGTAGCGGCGGGGAGCCGGCAACCGGTGGCGGTTAATACCGGCTGGCCGAACGATTGACTCTCGGCACAACCATTCCCCCACGTCATGGCACGGCCCGATCGGGCCATCGGTTGCGGCACGGCGATTGGGCAGGAGGCGCTTGGTGCCGATGAACGCGGCCACTCTCGCTATGGTGTACCGCCCCCGATGGCCCGCTCGGGGGCGTGCCACGACGGGGAGAGGACATGGCGAACGGTCAATCGTTCGGGTGGTCGATATAACAGCTCGCCGCCGGTTGCGGCCTGAAGGCTTCAGCGGGCAGTCGCCAAACGCCCTCACGGGGAGAGGACATGGCGAACGGTCAATCGTTCGGGTGGTCGATATAACAGCTCGCCTCCGGTTGCGGCCTGAAGGCTTCAGCGGGCAGTCGCCAAACGCCCGCCGCGGGCGCCGCCAAAAGCAAAGGCCCGGTTCGTCCTGTCCGGCGCGCGTGGCGGCGGACGGGGACGAACCGGGCCTCAACCGATGGGATCAGGGCACGTCGGGCTGGTCGCCCGCGCCGGGATCGAACAGGGTATCGGCTTCGGGCGGCACGTCTTCTTCCGCCGCGCGGCCAACGGCCTCGCCACGGATCTGGCGTTCCGCTTCTTCCGGGCTGCGCGCGGTGTTCACCGTCACGAACATCGAGACTTCCGGATGCAGCACG
>JAYWAX010000212.1:0-2175 GCA_043782125.1 Acetobacteraceae bacterium
CTGCTGGCGTGCGACGTGTGGGAACACGCGTATTATCTCGACTTCAAGAACGTGCGCCCGAACTACCTGCAAAACTGGCTGGACAATCTGGCCAATTACGAGTTCGCCGAAGCGCAACTCTGAACTTTCGACCGCGGAACGGGGGGACAGCGCGTCCCCCCGGTCTCCGTTTCCACGTTTCACGTCGTGAGCCTCCCCGCGCGGAGACTGACGACGTGAAAGGTCCGAATGCCATGCCATCCGCGAAAAATACGATCGTGATCATGTCCGACGAGCATAACCCGAAAGTCTCGGGTCATGCCGGTCATCCGGTCGTCTCAACCCCGCATCTCGACCGGCTGGCCGCGTCGGGCACGCGCTTCACGTCGGCCTATACCCCCTCCCCCATCTGCGTGCCCGCACGTGCCAGCTTCATCACGGGACTGCCGGTACACCGCCACCACGCCTGGGATAACGCCATTGCCTACGACGGCCGCACCCCCGGCTGGGCGCACATGCTGCGCGACCGCGGGCACCGGGCGGTCTCGATCGGAAAGCTGCACTACCGTGGCCATCCGGGCGAGGATTACGGATTTACCGAAAGTCTGCTGGCGATGAACATCGCCAACGGGGTCGGCGACGTCACCCATCTGATCCGCGATCCCGAAGATGTGCGCCTGACCGGGGCGAAACTGCTGGAACAGGCGAAAGCCGGCGAAAGCGAATACACGCTGTACGACCGTCAGATCGCGGCGCAGGCCCAGGTGTGGCTGCGCGAGACCGGAAGCAAACGGCACGACAAGCCATGGGTTCTGTTCGTTTCCATGGTCTCGCCGCATTTTCCCCTGACCGCGCCACCGGAGTTTTTCTATAAATATCGCGGCCAGGCGCTGCCCCGCCCGAAGGCGTACGACGAAAACCAGCGGCCGATGCATCCTTACGTCGCGATGTACCGCCGCAAATCGCACTACGACGCCCCCTTCCGGACGGACGACGACCTGAACCGGGCGCTGTCGGGTTATTTCGGCCTCGTCTCGTTCATGGACGAACAAGTGGGGAAAATCATGACCGCGCTGGACGCGGCCGGGCTGCGCGACAGCACGCGGGTCATCTACACCTCGGATCACGGCGACAATCTTGGCGCGCGCGGGCTGTGGGGCAAGGCGACGATGTACGAGGAAAGCGCGGGTATCCCAATGCTGCTGTCCGGCGCCGATGTGCCGCCGGGCGGTACCAGCCGGGCGCCAGTGACTCTGTGCGATGTGTCCGCGACAATCCTGGACTCGGTGGGCGCGGCGGACGCCATCGCGGCACACGAACTGCCCGGAACGTCGCTGCTGCGCCTGACAGACACACCGCCCGGCGATCGCGCCGCTTTGTCGGAATTCCACACTTACGGTCCGGACGCGTTCTACATGCTGCGGGTGGATCGTTACAAATACGTTCATTACGTCGGCGCGCCGCCACAATTATTCGATATGCACGCCGACCCCGAGGAACTGAACGACCTTGGCGCAAACAATGCGATGGCCGCAACCCGCGCCACGCTGGAAGCACGGTTGCGAGGGATGCTGGACCCCGAAGCGATCGACCGTCAGGCGAAAGCGGATCAGGCCGCGCTGGTGGAACAATACGGTGGCGAACAGGTGTTGCGGGCCAAAACCCCCGCTGCGTTCACGCCGCCGCCGGCCGCCTCCGGGCACTGACCCGCGGCCGGTCGGCCCAGAAACGCCGGCCAACGACGATAGGTTGCTCTGGCGGCCAACCCGGCGCAACGTCGGTTCCCTAAGCGCGCAAACGGACGCGCAAGGGGAAACATAAATCCAATGCCACAGGCGCCAGGACTCAAAATGCGCCTTTTCGGCCGCGAGCCCGGTCCGCGCCATGTCGCGCATTCCCGTACCGAACCGCAAATATCCATGCGCCCCGGGGTCGATGGCGGCCAACGAAACACCCGGAATCCAACCCATGCGACATTTCCAACGCGGCCGTACCAACGCCATGTTCCAACAAAAACGCGCCTGACCCGGAGGACCCCAAGACATGAGCCAGTCACAACCTTTAACGCCCGAAATCATCGGGCGCGCGCTCGATAACGCGAAGCTGACACCGCAACTGAAATTTATCATCGGCGTCGCCGCGGCGGGTTTCCTGTTCGATTCGTTCGACATTACCATCGTGGCCTACGCGCTGCCG
>JAYWAX010000213.1:0-6086 GCA_043782125.1 Acetobacteraceae bacterium
GTAACCTGGCGGACGTAATCGTCGATGCCCACGGCTTTCAGCGCCTCTGTAATCCGCGGCGTCGCGGCCAGCGCGTCGAGGATACCCGTCAGACGCTCCGCCGGGAAATAATGCCGCGTTAAACTGACCGGCGTTGCATCGGCCAGCCCCAGACGCTCCAACAGCACCACCCGCGCGCCAGGCGCCAGGCCGAGACCGGCGGCGACCGTCCCATCGGCGCCAACTTCGGCCAGCCGCAGCACCCGGCCCGAGGGCTCCTTATCGTGCCGCCGGATCCACTCGGAGAATCGCGTGCGCGGGCCGACCGTGTAATCCAGCACGTCCTCCGCCACGAAGCTGCCGCGGCCCTGCTCGACGCGGATCAGCCCGCTGCGGGACAGGTCGTCCAGCGCGCGGCGGACAGTGTGGCGATTGACGGCGAAGCGGGCCGCGAGCTCGGTCTCGGTTGGCAGGCGCGCCCCCGGCGGATGGTCCGGGCCGCCGATATCCTTTCGCAGCGCGTCGGCGATCTGGCGCCACAGGGCCATGCCGGGCTGACGCGAATCGGCGCCGTCCAGGCTCATGGGGCGGGCCAGGCGGGCGGGCGCACGATCCGGCGGCGCGGTTTCATCGATCTGTCATCCAATTCGGGCCGCGTCCGTGGTGATTGGCGATTGACGTCATCCGGGCTGGTCTATAGTCATCTGGACATCTAGACAACCAGGGATTGGCATGACCGGCACGGATTCCTCCCCAGACCCGAACCGCGCGCGAAAGCACTGGATGGCGGTGCTGGCGCGCGCGCCCGCCGCCGCCATCGAATCGGGGCTGGCAGGGGTTGCGCCTCTGCCGGTATGGACGCGGATCCGGGGGCCGGAGACGGGCCTCGCGATGGTGCGCGGGCGCGCGGGCGGGTCCGGCGCGCCATTCAATCTGGGGGAGATGACGGTCACCCGATGCACCGTGCGGCTCGAATCGGGCACCGCGGGACATGCTTATGTCGCGGGCCGGGACGAACGGCGGGCGGAAATCGCGGCCGTGGCGGATGCTCTGTTGCAGGACCCGGCGCTCAATCCGGCGCTGCGCGACAACCTGATCGCGCCCTTGGCCGAACAGCAGCGCCTGGTGCGCCTGGATCGCGCCGAAAAAGCTGCCGCCACCCGCGTGGATTTCTTCGCCATGAAGACCACCCGGTCATGAGCGGCGCGGCATTGGCCGGGTTCGCCGATCCCGTACACGACGCGCAACGCTGTTTTCGCCACGTCCTGAACGCGATGTCCCGGCCGGGCCGTCTGGCGCGGATTGGCGGCGTGACCCCGCCGGCACCGCTTGGCATCGCGGCGGGCGCGGCGCTGCTCACGTTGGCGGACCATGACACGCCGTTATGGATCGATCCCGCAGCGGGCGCGGCGCAAGACTGGCTGGTGTTTCATTGCGGCGCGGCAATCGCCGCCGATCCGGCGAAATGCGTGTTCGGCCTCGCGCTCTCGTTTCCCGATCTGTCCCGTTTCTCCGCCGGAACGCACGAAGAGCCGGAGACATCCGCCACGATCGTTTGTCAGGTAGACTCCTTCGCGTCCGGTAAAACCTTCCGCCTCAGCGGCCCCGGCCTACGCGCACCCGCCGATCTGACCGTCGCGGGCCTGCCGCCGGATTTTTCTGAGATATGGGCGCGCAACCGGGCGCTCTTTCCGCGCGGGATCGACCTGATCCTGTGCGCCGGCGACGCCTTGACCGCCCTGCCCCGCACCGTCTCCCTTCAGGAACTCTGAGCCATGGCCTATGTCGCGGTGAAAGGCGGCGAGCGGGCAATCCGCAACGCCCATGCCTGGATGGCGGAGGAACGCCGCGGCGATCCCTCGGTCCCCGATCTCAGCCTCGAACAAATCC
This sequence comes from Acetobacteraceae bacterium, assembly GCA_043782125.1. Lineage (GTDB taxonomy): Bacteria > Pseudomonadota > Alphaproteobacteria > Acetobacterales > Acetobacteraceae > Rhodopila. Next base: position 1,870 of record JAYWAX010000213.1, read on the forward strand.
GCGCCCAACTGGGCCGCGCCGTGGACCGGGTCATGGGCGAGGGCTCGTTGTACGATCCGGAGCTGGCGGCGCTGGCGATCAAACAGGCGCAGGGCGACTCGATCGAGGCGGCGTTCCTGCTGCGGGCGTTCCGAACCACGCTGCCGCGTTTCGCCCATTCCTTGCCCGTGGACACCGCCGAAATGCGCGCGTCCCGGCGTATCTCGGCGATCTTCAAGGACCTGCCCGGCGGGCAAATCCTCGGTCCGACCTACGATTACACCCACCGGCTCCTGGATTTCGCGCTGACGGACGGCGAGCTTGCGCCCGATGCCGCCCGCGCCGCCCCCGATCCGGCGAAAATGCCGCGTGTGCCGGATATTCTGGGCCAGGAAGGCTTGCTTGAACCCGACGGCCCGGTGGACACCGAACCCGGCGATCTGACCCGCGACCCGTTGCGATTTCCGGCAGGCCGCGATGTCCGCTTACAGGCGCTGGCTCGCGGCGACGAAGGGTTTTTGCTCGCGATGGGATATTCCACCCAGCGCGGCTATGGCGGCAGCCACCCCTTCGCGGGCGAGGTCCGCATGGGCGAGGTGTCCGTCGAAATCGAACCGCCGGAACTCGGCTTCGCCATCGACATTGGCGATATCGTTGTTACAGAGTGCCAAATGGTGAACCAGTTCAAAGGCTCCCGGACGCGCCCCCCGCAATTTACCCGGGGCTATGGACTGGTCTTCGGATTTTCCGAGCGCAAGGCCATGTCCATGGCTCTCGTCGATCGCGCCCTGCGCGCCGCCGAACTGGGCGAAGACATCGTGGCCCCCGCGCAAAATGTTGAATTTGTCTTGTACCATTCTGACAACATCGAAGCGACGGGATTCGTCGAACATCTGAAACTGCCGCATTACGTGGATTTTCAAAGCGAACTGCAAAATGTCCGGAATTTGCGCGCAGCGGTGGAACGGCGAGAAGCAGAAGCCGTGGAACAGCGTGCGGCAGAGGCCAAGGAACCGCGGGCGGCAAAAACCGGGGAACGGCGGGAGGCAGCCGAATGAAAGGCTATAATTTCGCCTATCTGGACGAACAAACGAAACGCATGATCCGGCGCGCTTTGCTGAAGGCCGTTGCCATTCCCGGCCATCAGGTGCCGTTCGGTTCGCGCGAAATGCCGTTGCCCTATGGCTGGGGCACCGGGGGGATTCAGGTCACCGCGTCGATTCTCGGACAGACCGACACGCTGAAGGTGATAGACCAGGGCGCCGACGACACGACCAACGCGGTCTCGATCCGGCATTTTTTCGCGCGAGTCGCCGGGATCGCCACAACCACGCGCACGGCGGACGCGACGGTCATCCAGACACGGCACCGCATCCCCGAGGCGACGCTCACCGAAGATCAGATCATCGTTTACCAGGTGCCGCAGCCGGAGCCGTTGTCCCGCCTGGAACCCAGCCGGATCGAAACGAAACGTATGCATGGGCTCGCCGATTACGGATTGATGCATGTGAAACTTTACGAGGATATTGCCCGTATCGGTCAAGTTTCGATCAGTTACGATTATCCGGTGATGGTGAATCGCCGGTATTTGACCTCGCCAAGTCCGATCCCGGCGTACGACAATCCGAAGATGGATCGCATGGCGGCGCTGCAATTATTCGGTGCGGGACGGGAAAAGCGGATTTACGCGATTCCGCCATGGACGGATGTGCGGTCGCTCGACTTCGACGACCATCCGTTCCGCCCGGTCAATGCGGCCATGCCCTGTGGCCTCTGCGGCGCGGACCATTCCTATAAGGACGAAGTCGTGACAGACGATCGCGGCGGGCGCATGTTCGTCTGCTCCGACACCGATCACTGCGAGCAGCGGCGGGCCGGGGACGGGCGATGAGTGGCGAACCGATCGTCGCCGCGCGCGGGCTGACTTTGTCCTTCGGCGCCATCCGGGCTTTGGCCGATGTGTCGGTTGACCTTTACCCCGGCGAAATCCTGGCGATCGTCGGCGAGTCCGGCTCCGGCAAGACCACGCTGCTGAATGTACTGTCGGGATTGGCTCGACCGGACTCAGGTTGCGTGGCCTACCGCGATCCCGATGGCGTGGCGCGCGACGTGTACGCGATGCCCGCGCCGATACTGCGGACGTTGCAACGATCCGATTGGGGTTTCGTGCACCAGGACCCACGGCGGAGCCTGCGGATGAATGTCAGCGCAGGCGGCAATATCGGCGAGCGGCTGATGGCCCAGGGCGCGCGCCATTATGGCGAAATCCGGGAGCAGGCATTGGCGTGGCTGACCCGGGTGGAAATCGACGCCGATCGAATCGACGATTTGCCGCGGACGTTCTCGGGCGGGATGCTGCAACGTTTGCAGATCGCGCGGACGCTGGTGACACAGCCCCGTCTGGTGTTCATGGATGAACCGACGGGCGGGCTGGATGTCTCGGTGCAGGCACGGCTGCTCGATCTGATCCGGACTCTGGTCGCGCGTCTCGGGGTCGCGGTGGTGCTGGTGACGCACGACATCGCGGTGGCGCGGCTGCTTGGCCACCGGATCGCGGTGATGCGGCGCGGCGAGGTGGTGGAGACGGGTCTGACCGATCAGGTGCTGGACGACCCCTGGCATCCATATACGCAGTTGCTGGTCAGTTCGGTGTTGCAGGCATGAGCCACGCCGCCGCCATCCGTGGCCGCGGGCACGGTGTTGGGCAGGAAACGTGGCAGCCGCAGGGCCAGGACCGCGATCCGGCGCTTTCGGCGGACCCGCGGCAAGAGACTATCGGGGGGGGCGATCATGTTCATGCCCCCATCCAAGCGCCGAACCGTGAATATTCCGTTAGTATTGGAGGAAAACCGTGAATTTTTTTCCGCTGCGGACCGAGGCACTCACGAAGACTTTCACGCTGCATCTGCGCGGCGGGTTGCGCCTGCCAGTGCTGGACGGCGTCGATCTGACGGTTGAGGCGGGCCAGTGCGTCGTCCTGTCCGGTCCCTCGGGCGCCGGAAAATCGACCCTGCTGCGCGCGTTATACGGCAATTACCGGGTGGATTCCGGCCGCATCCTGGTGCGCCATCGCGACGAAGAGATCGACATCGCGACCGCCGATCCGCGCGCCATCCTGGCGGTGCGCCACCACACGATCGGGCATGTCAGCCAGTTCCTGCGCGTGGTGCCCAGGGTTTCGGCGCTGGATATCGTGGCGGAGGTGCTGACCGGGCGGGGCCCCTCCCCCGCCGAAGCGGCGGAGCGCGCGGCCGCCATGCTCCTGTCATTGAACATTCCCCGGCGCATGCATGCCATTCCGCCCGCGACGTTTTCGGGCGGCGAGCAGCAGCGGGTCAATCTCGCCCGCGGCTTCGTCGCCGCGCATCCGATCCTGTTGCTCGATGAGCCCACCGCCTCGCTCGACGCCGATAACCGGGCGGTGGTGGTGCGGATGATCCAGGACGCCAAGGCGCGCGGCGCGGCCATCGTCGCCATTTGCCACGATCCGGACACGCGCGGCCGGATCGCCGATCGTTTGTTTCCCATAGCCCCGGTGCAGGAGGCCGTATGAGTCTCGAAGCTGTTTTTTCCAATGCCGTTTTGGTGCTGCCGGACGCGGTGGTCTCCGGTACCGTTGTGGTGCGTGGCGGCAAGATCGCGGACGTCCAGCGTGGGCGGTCGCGAGCGCCTGGCGCGATCGATTTCGATGGGGATTATCTGATTCCTGGCGCGGTGGATGTTCACACCGACAATCTGGAACGGCAGGTGTTGCCGCGGACTCACGCGCGCTGGCCGTCGCGCTCGGCGATGGTGGCGCACGACGCGCAATGCGCCGCCGCGGGGGTGACGACGATCCTGGACGCTTTGTGTCTGGGCGATCTGGGTTTCGACACCGGCCGCATTCAGACCTTTCACGATGGGGTGAAGGATTTGGACGCGCTGACCCCCACGGGTCTGCTGAAGTCGGAGCATTATTTGCACCTGCGCTGCGAAATCCCGGCGCTGGACATGCTGTCCTGTTTCGACACCGTCGCGGAACATCCCCGCGTGCGCATGATCAGCCTGATGGATCACAGCCCGGGGGTGGGGCAGTACGCGAACCTCGAATTTTATCGGAAACTGCGGCGCAGCGGCGGGCTGGACGAGGCCACGGTCGAGCGCCGCATCGCCGAGTTGCAGGCGCAACGCGTCCGGGTGCGCGAACCGAACCGGCGGGCGCTGCTGGACCGGGTGCAAGGCAAGGGCATCGCTTTGGC
>JAYWAX010000214.1:0-2171 GCA_043782125.1 Acetobacteraceae bacterium
TAAATCCGCGCCAACACTTCATCGCGGAATTTTTTCATCTCCAGCATGGCTTTCCCGGTATCCCGTCCCTCGAAATCGAAATCCATCGCGGTGACGCCGAGCTGGCGCAGCGCCCTGGCGTCCTCGATCACGTTCTCGACGGAGCCGGTGAACAGCTTGCGATTGCCGTCGCTGGCGAGCGGGGCGGGCTGGCCATGGCGCTTGATGCGGTAGGCGACACCCATTTTCGCCGGATCGCGGCCCGCCTTGGCGGTCATCTCGCGCAGTTTGGCGATCCCGGCCTCCAGGCGCGGCAGCGTGTCGAGCATGTGCGCCTTGTTGCTGCCGATCGGATACCAGACATCGCCCACCCGCGCGGCGCGGCGCATGGACGGGCCGGTCTCGCCGCCCACCCAGATCGGCGGATGGGGTTTTTGCACGGGTTTCGGATCGACCAGCAGCCCGTCGATCTTGGTGTATTTGCCATTGAAGGTGACGTGTTTCTGGGTCCACACGGCGCGGAAGGCGTCGATGTATTCGTCGGTGACGGGGCCGCGTTCCTCGAACGGAGTGGTGGCGACGGCGTCGATCTCCACCTTCTGCCAGCCCGCGCCGATGCCGATGTCCAGCCTCCCGCCCGACAGCACGTCGATGGTGGTCAGCATCTTCGCCGCCACCACCGCCGGACGGTGCGGCACCACCATCACCGCCAGCACGAGGCGTATCCTGTCGGTCTTGGCCGCGATCCAGGCCGCCGCCGTCAGTTGCTCCATCCGGTGGCCGGGGTCGGGGGAGTAGAACTCGCCGGATTCCGAATAGGGATAGCCGGGCGAGGCCACGTCCGGCAGCGCGATATGATCGGTCAGGGTCAGGTAGGCGAAGCCGAGTTCCTCGCCGAGACGCGCGACCCGCGCCATGTCGGGGGCGGTGGCCATGGGGCCGCTGATGGGCAGGTTGAAACCGATGCGCATGGGGCGGGTCTCCTGGACGTTGGTTGCCGTTGTCCGGGGGAATACAGGAGATCGCGGCGGGGACAAGGCGGGCGGGCGGGATGGACGCATCGGCGCGGAAGCGGCAAGCAGGCCCGTTGGTACACAAGGAAGAAATGTTTATATTACATATAAGTTACATAAAGCGCCTGGCAACAACGCCTGGAGCACGCGGAACGGTGGGTTTCCCGCGATACCCTGTCGCGGTCGCGTGGCGAGTCCCGGTCTCCGCCGGCCGGTGGACGTGGCGGCCGGCATCACGTCCGGTCGCCAAGCGCCCCGGCCACGCCGTAGAGCCGTGAATCCTTGATGATCTTCAGTTCGTCCCGCGACAGGTCCATGCCCATTCCCGAATAGTCGGAGTTTATCACCCCAAGCATGAGTGCCCGGGAGCGCAGGTTGTCCTTCAGGCCGAACGCATGTCCGATTTCGTGCTCCAGGACGCCGCGAAACCCCTTGGTGCCTGACAGCATCGCCTTGTTGGCCCGCTGGTTGACGAAGATGACCGGGTCAACCAGGTCATCGATCCGGAGGCATATCCCGCCTTCGAGACCGGGCGGATCGAAATCCGGGACATAAAAGACATGCAGGAAGCCAAGATCGGTCCAATCCCGTATCGCCGCCCAGACCTCCGTACTGAAGCGCCCTTTCGGATCCTCGACGATGACCGTGCCGCCACTTCCGGCACCGGTGGGAAGTTTGACCGTGAACTCCTTCGCGCCACCGGAAAGCGCGAGTTTACCGTCGGTCCCGAGGATGGCACGGGTCTGCTCCGGCGTGAGCGTATGCTTGATCCGCCGGAACGCCAGGGGAATTGGGGCGAATATCTTTTGGGCGCGCTGAAAGTCCTGTGCCGTGGTATCGTCGATCCCGTCGGTCACGGTCAGCACGATATCGAGGGTGGGCATACGTGGCTCCTTGCTGACAGGCATTGAGCGGAACGCGTGCATTGCCCCCATGGGCCATCGAGGGGGCCATCGAGGGGGCCATCGCTTCGGTCGTGGAACGCCCATGCGGGCACGTCGCGAGTTTCACCTTAACGCATCCCGTTCGCCATCAGAAGGATTTTTTACTGGCGGACAGGACGGGGATGCCGGTGGCCGCGATGTCGCTGAAACGCCGTACCGGGTCGTCAGAAGGCCCGCACGGCCTCGCGGGTAACGTTTCGCCGCGCGCGTGGCCGGAGCGTTCCTTCCTCGATCA
>JAYWAX010000215.1:0-2169 GCA_043782125.1 Acetobacteraceae bacterium
GTCGCCGGTACATCGCGAAGATCAGTTCCCAGTCCCGGTTGGCGCCGTGTTTGTGGTGAATATCGCGCTCTGGCAGCGCGTAGCCGTGCACCGCGCCCATGTGGATTTCGCGATGGTACTTGACCGGGCATTGCGCCAGCAGCGCGTCGAGTTCGTGGATCATCGGCAACGGCGCGTAAGAATCGGTTTCCGCGAAGCCGCAATAGAATTCTCCGCGTAACCGGTCCGCGACGAGATGAGGCGAATCCGGACGGTCCGAAATCAGGCTCGTCGGATGCAACCCCGCCGAAGCGCGGAACCGGTCCGGAAAAGCCGCCGCCGCCGTCATGACGTGACGCCCGCCCATGCAATACCCGACGGAGCCCATGGCCCCGGGCTTCACCGGCTCGCCCATGTCGAGGAATTTCAGCAGCGCGCCAGTGTCGGCGGCGGCCATGGTGTCGGACAGGCGGGACAGCGGCGCGGTGACACGCTGACGATCGGCCTCGGGCAGCGCGTGCAGGGAGATCATGCGGCGATTGGCGTCCCGGAATTCGTGCCGGACCCGGCCCTGACGGTAATAAAGGTCCGGGACCGCGCAATAATATCCCACCGTCGCGATGCGGCGGGCAATGTCGAATAATTCCTCGCGGATGCCCCAGACGTCCATGTAAAGAACGACGGCGGCGAAGGGGCCGCCCTGCTCGGGATGCACGATGAAGGTCTCCATGGAACCGTCTGACGTAGCCACATTGGCGATGCGTTCGCGCATGCGCGTCGTCCTTTTCTGTTTCCGCCTCGAACCCGCGAAATATGCCACCGGCCCCGTCTCCCCGCCAGGACCGCCGGCGTGACCACGCCAGCCGAGCGGCTGACCCAGGCGCTCGCGCCGCACCGTCACGGGCAGCTGGACGACGCCGCGCGGCTTTACCAGGCTTTTCTCCGCGACCACCCCCGGCACTTCGAAGCGCTCCATTTGCTGGCCACCGCCGCGTTGCAGGCGCGCCAAACAGAACGTGGCGTAGCGCTGGCGCGCGAGGCCATCGCCGTCGCGCCCCGCGCGGGCCCGGCCCATGTCACCCTTGGCAACGGCCTCCGCGAACTGGGCCGGCCCGCCGACGCCCTCGCCTGCTACGATACCGCGATCGAACTGAACGCCGCCGACGGACGCGCCTGGTATAACCGGGCCAACGCCCTGCTGGATTTGCGGCGCGCGCGCGAGGCGGCCGCCTGTTACGAAAAAGCGATCTTTCTGCAAAAAGGCAGTCCTGAAGCCGCGAACGGATTGGGTAACGCCCAGTCGACGCTGCGCCGGCACGACGACGCACTCGCCAGTTTCGACAAAGCGATCGCGCTGCGTCCCTATTTCGCGATCGCATGTACAACCGCGGCAACACCCTGCTGGAACTGAAGCAATACGAACGGGCGCTGGACAGCCATACAACCGCCGCGACGCTGAACCCGAGACTCCCGCAAGCGCACGACGGGCGCGGCAACGCGCTGTGGGAACTGAAACGGCCGGCGGAGGCATTGGAATGTTACGATCGCGCGATCGCGCTGGATCCGAACTTCGCCGACGCCTACACCAATCGCGCCAACGCGCTGCGCGATCTCGACCGGCCCGAAGATGCGCTGGCGAGCTGCGATCGCGCCCTCTCGCTACGGCCGGAGCACGCGTCCTCGCATCACAATCGCGGTAACGCGTTGATGGACCTGAAACGGCCGGCGGAGGCACTCGCCTGTTACGACCGATCCATTGCGCTGAGGCCCGATTATGCCCGGGCCTGGTTCAATCGCGGCAACGCGCTGATCGCGCTTGGCCAGCCAGGCGGGGCGGCGGAGAGTTTTCTGGACGCGATTTCGGCGGGAGGCGAGGACGTCGAAGCGCGGAATAACCGCGGCAATGCGCTGCTGGAAACGGATCGGCACCAGGAGGCTTTGGCGAATTTCGACACCGCGATCGCCATGCAGCCGGATTACGCGCCGGCGTGGTGCAACCGCGGCAACGCGTTGATGGCGGCGATGCGCCTGGAAGATGCCGCCACGAGTTTCCGCGAGGCGCTGACCCTCGATCCCGATTATGTCGACGCGCACTGGAATCAAAGTCTGCTGCTGTTGTTGATGGGCGACCTGGAAGCGGGGTGGCGCGGCTACGAATGGCGGAAGAAGTTAAAAGCACCGGTGGGGGTC
>JAYWAX010000216.1:0-2169 GCA_043782125.1 Acetobacteraceae bacterium
CCGGAATCGTTACGCGGCTCGCCGAAGGATCCTGAGGCCGCGTCCGAAACCATGGTTGCCGGTCTTGACGATTCGTTCCCGCCGCCTGCGCCGCCCGCTCCGAAAGCCGCCGCTCCGCCGCCGCCGCCGCCGGCCCCGCCGGTCAGGCCGCCGACCATCGCGGCGCCGCGCCGCGTGGACGTTCCTTCGATTCCATCGCGTGCAGTCCCGCCGCCTGCGGCTTCTCCGTCGGTCGCCCCGCGCGTGGACGTGCCCGCCGCCGCGCCTCGACCGGATGTCACACTTCCACCGGCGGCGACAGCGAGGGCAAAAGAAGCGCCGACGGCCGACGTTCCGGCCCGGGGCGGACGCGGATTGCTTGTCGGCGTGGGGGCGCTCGTCATCGTCGGCGCGATCGTCGGACTCGTGATTTTCAAACGCGGGCAGACCAAGCCCGCCGAAAATCCCCCGACCATCGCAGCCGCCCCGCCCGCTCCCGTCGCTCCGACCCTCTCGCCATCGATCGCACCCGCCACCGCGCCCGTCGTCGCCCGCGCCACGCCGATTCCGCCCCCCGCGGCGCCCCCGCCGGTCATGGTGGCCCGGGATTACTTTTTTTCTCAAGGGGTCCGGCCCGCGGGTGCGCGGTTCACGCTGAATGGCCGGCCGGTCGAAGCCCGGGTGAGCGGGAATGGAATGGTCGTGCCTCTCGAAAACGCAGAACCTCCGGTGCGCATTGGCGTTTCGGCCCCCGGTTTTGTCGCGGCCGAGGTCAAACCCACCTCCTTGGAATCCTTGCGGATGGACAACCGCCTTGACCTCGTGCGGGCCACCGGGACCGTCCACATCGCGAAAAGCGCACCCGCCAGCGATTATGATTCATTGGTCCTCAAAATGGTTCAGCCACTCAGCGAAGAAGCGCGTTTCGTCGTCCTCGATCCGACGGAAATCGACGTGCCAATTTCCGGCGATGGCCGGGAGTTTGAGCGCCGGGTCCCGACCGGAATTTACAATGTGACCGTCCGGGCCAAGGCCAATCCAAAAATTGCGCCGCTGGCAATCGCAACCGCCGTTCCCATCGAGGTCGGGCGCGAGGCAAAGTTGTCCGTCCCCCCAAGCTGGGCCGGCTCGTTCAAATACGAATATTCACCCGTTGGGGGGGTCACGATCAAACGGGAGATCGTCATTCAGCCTGGGTTGCGCCCGGCCGTCGTGCGAGATACTCCGGTCATCCAGGGCGTGCAAAAACCGACGGTGGAATATGCCTGTGACATCGTTTCGCTCAGCGACGCGGGCGTTCTCTCCGGCGTCATCCGGGTGAGCCTGCAGGATGAAAGTATCCGGTACTGGGACGCGTGTTTTGAGTTGCGGCGGGACGAGCGCAATCAACTGCAGGTGGCCTGGGGCTGGGAGGCATCGCCTGAACGACCCGACGAAGCGTCCCGGATCCGGGCGGCGTTGAAGAAGCGATATCCCAAGGGAATTCCCTCCCCCCAAACGGACCGGGCGCTGGCCAAAACGTCTCCGCTCGAGCGGATTAGGTAATCCATGAGAGGCGCCAGAATTTCTGGTTGACAAGATTCGACCGTTGCCGTTCAAATTAACTTTCAACTTAACCCTGCCACGCCACTTATCCATATGTCTCTCAAGGAAATCTCCTTCACCCGGTCACGTCGAAGCGTCCTTCCGCTCTCGATTGCGTTGCTTCTTGCGGCCGCAGTCCTCCTGCCCGTTGCCGAGGTGTCGGCCCAAGATTACAGCTCGTCGGCTTACACCATGCAACCGGTCCTCCCGCGCGCGACCGTCACGGCCGAGCCCGTCAACGCACCCCTTTTCGGCGGAGCCGCGAGAACCTACAGTGCCGAGACGCCCTCCGAGTCCCGCCCGGAACGTAGGCGATCGGCCTCCACGACGACCTCAACGAGTGCCGCCGTTGCCGACGCCAAGAGCGTGCCAAAGGATGTGGTCAAGCTGGTCGCACCCAGCCGGCCAATTTTCACCCTCTCCGCGGGCTACCAGACCACCTATGTTTACCATGGTCTCGACGTGATCGGTGCCAACAGCAGCGTGGCGAACATCGAAAGGACGGTTGACCCGTTCTACGCCGACTCCGGATTTTTGCCTTTGGGCCGGGTGACGAATGTCGTCAACGGTCTGACCAGCGGTAAGCTGACGTCAGACATTGTCTTT
>JAYWAX010000217.1:0-6066 GCA_043782125.1 Acetobacteraceae bacterium
AGATCGACGCGGTGCCCGGTCTGATGGATCAGTTGAAGGCGCTGTATAAGTCCCTGAAGGGCGGTTAGGCGGCTTTCGGGGCGCGCCGCAGCAGGCAGGCGAGCGGTATCGACAGCAGCGCGGTGAATCCCATCAGATAGAACGCGTTGACGTAGCCGATCATCGCTGCCTGGCGTTGGACCTCGTTCGACAGGCGGGTCAGTCCGGCGAGTGTGTCCAGGCTCCACGCGGCCGGGAAGTCGGGAAAGAGCAGGGTGCGGTTATACGGGTTCACAAACTCCGACAGGCGCGCGTAGTTCGTCGCGGTGGAGCGGACCAGCACCAGCACTGTCAGCGAAATGAACATGCTGGAACCGAAGTTGCGCATCAGGGTAAAGATCGCGGAGCCCTCGGTCGCCTGATGTTTGGGCAGTGTCGAGAATGCCATCACGGTCATCGGCGTGAAGGTGATACTCTGGCCGAAGCCTTGCAGCAGATGCGTCCAGAAAATGTCGAAGAAGGTGAGGTTGATGTCGAACTGCGCCATCGACAGGCCGGAAAAGGCCTGAATACCCAGACCGGTGGCGATGGCAATGCGGGGGGCGATGCGGGTGAAGGGGACGATCACCAGGAACGCGAGCCAGTTCCCCAGCCCGCGCGCGGCGACCAAGGCGCCGATGATATTGTCGGGGTAGCCGCGAAGGTCGTGCAGCAGGCTGGGAAACAGGGTCAGCGACGTAAAACTCAGCATCCCCATGACGAAGGCGATGGCGATGCCGATGGTGAAGTTGCGGTCGAGGAACAGTTTCGGGTTCAGGAACGGGTTTGCCGTGGTCAGGCAGTGGGAGACGAACATCCACAGCGACACCACGCCGATCGCGGCGATCAGCACCAGTTCCGGGGCGTCGAACCAGTCCATGCGCTGGCCTCGGTCCAGGATCAATTGGGCCGACACCACCGCGCCGGAGAGGGTCAAAAAACCGGTCCAGTCGAGGCGGGTGGCAGAGCGTTCGTTCATGCCGCGCAGTGCGAACCAGACGCAGATCAGCGCGCAAATGCCCGGCGGGACGATCATCAGGAAGGCGGCGCGCCAGTCGTACCACTCGGTCATCACGGTGCCGATGACGGGACCCAGTACCGGGCCGAACACGGCGCCGACTCCCCAGATCACCAGGGCGGTCGGTTGCAGATGGCGGGGGAAGGTGGCGAGCAGGATCGCCTGGCCCATGGGCATGATGGGCGCCCCGAACAGGCCTTGGCAGACGCGGTAGAGGATCAGCGTTTCCAGGCTGTTCGCCGTCGCGCACATGAAGGACGCCACGGTAAAGCCGAGTACCGTGCAGAACATCATCGTGCGCCAGCCCAGACGCGATGCGAGCCAGTGGGTCATGGGCGTGGCGACGGCGGTGGCGACCAGGTTCAGGGTGATCACCCAGGAAATCTCGTCCTGTGTCGCCGACAGCGCGCCACGTATCTGCGGCAGCACGACGTTGGCCAACGTGATGGTCATGCCGAACAGCAGATTGGCGAGTTGCACCATCAGCAGGATCAGCCAATGGCGGGCGGAGATGCTGAAGATTCCCCCTTGGGGGATGGCAATTACCGGAGAGGTTTCGCTCATACGCCGAGGATTTTCCGTTTCGTTTTTCGCGCACGCCGTGGGGGTTCCTCGCGCGCGTGCATTCTCGCTCATTTCCGAGGGGATTATACCCGGTCTTCAGCGCGATGGCGAACCCGGCGGACCAGCTCGCGGGGGAGGCGATCCAGCGGGACCCACGTGGCGAACTGATGAAATCATGGTCATTTCGCCACCCCATGCCCCGGTTCGGAGCAATTTTTGGTCCGGTGCGCCGCGGAGACGCGATCCCGGGGAACGGCCGTCGCGCGAACGGTTGCGGCCCAGTTCGACCGGCGGATCGACGGCGGCGCGGCGTTTCGACGCGAAGCGCGGCCAATTCCAAGCTTGCGCCGGGAATGGGTCAGGTCGCGCAGGGCCATGACGCATGTGCGGCATCCGCGGCCCGCCGCCCAATCCATCGCGATGTCAGCTCCGCATAAAGTAGGAACGTTGTTGGCACGAAGGTTGCATGTTTGTCGTCGAGGTTGGGCGCCACCAGGGCCCAACGGAACGTCACCGCCGGCAACAAACAGGGACAGGCAACATGAACCCGATACTTCCCAATATCTCACGCCGGGGGCTCGCCGCCTTTGGCGCCGCGGCAGCCACTGTGGCCGCTGTCGCCACCGTGGGGGGAGGCATCAAGACCGCCTCCGCGCAGGCCGCCGGCCCGATCAAGATCGGCATCCTGCATTCGTTGTCCGGCACCATGGCGATCAGCGAGACCACGCTGAAAGACGTCATGCTGATGCTGATCGAAAAGCAGAACAAGGCGGGCGGCGTGCTGGGACGCAAGCTGGAAGCCGTCGTCGTCGATCCCGCGTCGAACTGGCCGCTGTTCGCGGAAAAAGCCCGCCAACTGATTTCCGTCGAAAAATGCGCCGTCACGTTCGGCTGCTGGACCTCTGTGTCGCGCAAATCCGTGCTGCCGGTGTTCGAGGAACTGAATTCCATCCTGTTCTACCCCGTCCAGTACGAGGGCCAGGAGTGCAGCCGAAACGTCTTTTATACCGGCGCGGCGCCGAACCAGCAGGCCATTCCTGCGGTCGATTACCTGTGGAACGAAAGCAAGGCGAAGCGCTGGGTTCTCGCTGGCACCGACTACGTGTATCCGCGCACCACGAATCAGATCCTGGAAGCCTATCTGAAATCCCGGGGCGTCGCGGCCGAGGACATCATGGTGAACTACACGCCGTTCGGCCATTCCGACTGGCAGAACATCGTGGCCTCGATCAAGAAATTCGGCAGCGCCGGTAAGAAAACCGCCGTCGTGTCCACCATCAACGGCGACGCCAACGTGCCGTTTTATAAGGAACTCGGCAACCAGGGCATCAAGGCGACCGACATCCCCGTCGTTGCCTTTAGCGTCGGCGAGGAAGAACTCGCGGGCATCGACACCAAGCCGCTTCTGGGCCACCTCGCCGCCTGGAATTACTTCCAGAGCATCGATAACGCCGACAACAAGGCGTTCATCGCGGAGTGGAAGGCGTTCACGAAGAACCCGAAGCGCACCACCAACGATCCGATGGAAGCGCATGTCATCGGGTTCAACATGTGGGTGAAGGCGGTGGAGAAGGCGGGCACGGTTGCCTCCGATGCCGTGATCGACGCGCTGATCGGCGTCGCGGTGCCGAACCTGACCGGCGGTTTCTCGGCGATGATGCCGAACCACCACATCACCAAGCCGGTTCTTATTGGCGAAATCCAGGCGGACGGGCAGTTCAACACGGTGTCGCAGACCCCCGGCACGGTGGTCGCGCAGGAGTGGTCGCCTTACGTCGCGGATACGAAGGACCTGATTGGCGATTGGCGCGCGCCGCTGAGCTGCGGCGCTTACAACGTGAAGACCAAGACCTGCGCCACCGGCAAGAAAGCCTGATCGCGGCTGCCCGCTGCCGGTGTCCCGGGGGAGTACCCCGGGGCATGGTGGCGGCGTCGATCCCCCGCAAAAAGTCCGGGGTTCGCGAGGGGAGGGGCGGTTACCCTCCTGGCCGTCCCTCCTCGCTTCTTTCCCTCGGAAGACCGCCATGACCCGCTGCCTCGCCCTGCTTTTGTTTGCCGTCTTATGGTTCGCGCCGCTGCAAAGCCAGGGGCAGACCCAGGGGCAGACCCAGGGGCAGACCCAGGGGCAGACCCAGGGGCAGACCCAGGGGCAGACCCAGGGGCAGACCCAGGGGCAAACCCAGGGGCAAACCCAGGGGCAAAACCAGGCGCAGGCGGCGGACGATGCGTTGGCCGCGCTGGCATCCCCGGGTTTCAACACCGTCCGCGAGGGTATCGAAGCCCTGGCCATCTCCGGCCATCCGCGTGCGCAGTCCATCGTCGCTGCACTCCAAGCCGGCAAATTATTCGCCGGTCCCGGCAAGGTCCTGTTTGTCAAGAACGATGACGGCACGATCGCCGAGGCCGCGACCGGCGCCACCGCCGATGTCCCCGCCGGCGCGCTGAAACCGGTGCGGGTGAACAATGCCGTCCGCGGCGCCATCGACGCCGCGCTTGGCGTGCTCCGCCTGTTCGCACCAGATCCCGCAGATCGCCTGGCCGCGGCCGAGGCCGTCTTCCGGTCGCGCGATCCCGTCGCGCTGCCAGCCCTGCAACGCGCCATGGCCGCGGAAACCAACCCCAAAGTAAAGCTGCGCCTGGACCAGGCGCGTGCCGCCGCGCTGCTGGCCGTGCCGGACGCGACCGAGGCCGACCGCCTCGCCGCCGTGCAAACTCTGCGCACCCGCGGCGATATCGAGGCCAAGAGCACGCTTGGCAATCTGACCGGACAAACCCGGCCTGTGGCCGAGGCCGCCGCCGCCGCCATCCTCGCCATCGACCGCGAAATGCAACTCTGGTCGGTGCTGCAAAGCGTTTATTACGGAATCAGCCTGGGGTCGGTGCTGCTGCTGGCCGCCGCCGGACTGGCGATCACCTTCGGCGTCATGGGCGTGATCAACATGGCGCATGGCGAAATGGTGATGATCGGCGCCTACGTCACCTTCATGACGCAGCAGGTCATCAAGACGTATTGTCCGGGCCTGTATCCCGCCAATCTGCTGATCGCCATTCCCCTGGCCTTCGCCATCGCTGGCCTGGCTGGCATCGCCATCGAACGGACGCTGATCCGCTGGCTGTACGGCCGCCCGCTGGAAACCCTGCTGGCCACCTGGGGCCTGTCGCTGGTCTTGCAACAGGCGGTGCGCTCGGTCTTCGGCGCCAATAATCGCGACGTCGATACGCCGGCATGGATGAGCGGGGCCACCGAACTCGGCGGCCTGACCCTGACCTGGAATCGCATGTATATTGTGCTGTTCGCGGTCCTGGTTCTCGCCGCGCTGATGGCGTCGCTGCGTTATACGTCTCTGGGCTTGCGGATGCGCGCGGTGACCCAGAACCGGCGGATGGCGGCGGCGATGGGCATCCGCACGCCCTGGATCGACGCGCTGACCTTCGGGCTTGGCTCGGGCGTCGCGGGCATGGCCGGTGTGGCGTTGAGTCAGATCGACAACGTCTCCCCCAACCTGGGCCAGAGCTATATCGTCGACAGTTTCATGGTTGTGGTTTTCGGCGGCGTCGGCAATCTCTGGGGCACCATCCTCGGCGCCATGACCCTGGGCATTGTGAATAAATTCCTGGAACCGGTTGCGGGCGCCGTGCTCGGCAAAATCGTCGTCCTGGTGTTGCTGATCCTGTTCATTCAAAGACGTCCGCGCGGGATGTTTCCGCTTAAGGGACGGGCGGTCGAAACATGACGAGCCATCGTTACACCCTGCCGGTTCTGGTCCTGGTACTGGGCTCCGCCCTGCTGCTGGCGGCGCTGAACCAGATGGCACCGGCTGATTCCGCCCTGCATGTGCCATCCTATGTGGTGGCGCTGGCCGGCAAATACCTGTGTTTCGCCATGCTGGCGCTCGCCGTCGATCTGGTTTGGGGGTTCGGCGGTATTCTGCCCCTTGGCCATGCCGCGTTCTTTGCCTTGGGCGGCTACGCCATGGGCATGTATCTGATGCGCCAGATCGGCACCCGAGGCGTCTACGGCAACCCAATGCTGCCGGACTTCATGGTGTTTCTGGGCTGGAAAACCCTGCCTTGGTACTGGTCCGGCTTCGAGTGGTTTCCCTTCGCGATGTCGATGGTCGTGCTGGTTCCCGCGTTGCTGGCGCTGGTGTTCGGCTGGCTGGCGTTCCGGTCGCGCGTCGGCGGGGTCTATCTGTCGATCATGACACAGGCGTTGACCTATGCGCTGTTGCTGGCGTTTTTCCGCAACGACATGGGGTTCGGCGGCAATAACGGGCTGACCGATTTCAAGGACATTCTCGGCTTCTCGGTGCAAGCCGATTCTACACGCTCGTGTCTGCTTGTGGTCACGGCGCTGTTCCTGTGCGCCCAGTTCCTGCTGGCCCGCTTCGTCATTGCTTCTCGCTTCGGCAAGGTGCTGATCGCGGTGCGCGACACCGAAACCCGAACCCGCTTCCTGGGCTACC
>JAYWAX010000218.1:0-2165 GCA_043782125.1 Acetobacteraceae bacterium
CACCGGCGCCTTCGACCGCATGGACATCCGCGGCGCCAACGGACTCCAGCTCAAAGACGCCTGGGCTGAAACCCCCCGCACCTATCTCGGCATGCTCGCGGAAGGTTTTCCAAATATGCTGATGGTGCTGGGACCGCACACCGCCCGCGGCAATATCCCCCAGGCGATTTCCCATAGCGTTGAATTCCAGGCGGGCATGCTGAAACACATGCTCGACAACAACCTGACATATGTGGAAACCCGGTCCGAACAGGTCGACGATTGGACCGCCACCGTGATCAAGGCGGGCGAGGCGCTGCTGTCCTCAAAGGTCGACTCCTGGCAAAACGGCGTGAACCGCAACGTCGAGGGCCGCACCGTCCGTCGCGTCCTCGGTTACAACGGCAATGCCGGCCATTTCCGCCGCGTGACCGACGAGGTCGCCAAGGGCGGCTATCGGGAATTTGCGTTCCAGTAGTGCCTGACACAAAAACGGGACCGGCGGACGCGTGAAAATTCTCGCGCCCGCCGCCCGCCACGACCGCCTGCCGCAGGCGATCGGGCTGATGTGCCTCTATGTCGGCCTGATCGTCTATGTGAACGCCTGCGGCAAGGTCATGGCCGAATCGTTTCATCCTTTCGAGGTCACGCTGTTTCGCCACGGCATCGCCTTCCTCTGGATGCTGATCCTGTTCGCCCCCCGCTACGGCCACCGCATTCTGATCCCGAAACGGCCCGGCCTGCAGATTTTCCGAGGCCTGTGCGGCATTTCCTCGTCGCTGTTCTATTTTACCGGCCTGACGCAAATGTCGCTGGCCACCGCCGCGGCCATCAGCTTCTCCACCCCCCTCATCGTCGCCGGCCTCTCCGGTCCTTTTCTGGGCGAGAAAGTCGGCCTCTATCGTTGGGCGGCCATTATCGCGGGCTTCATCGGCACGCTGATCATCGTCCGTCCCGGCGGCGGCGGAAGCCAATTTGCCGCGATGCTGCTGGTCGGAAGCGCCGTCTGCTCCGCGATGTACCAACTTCTCACCCGCCGCCTCGCCGGTCAGGATCGGGCCGAAACGACCAATATTTGGTCGGGCTTCGCTGGCACCTGTGCTGTCTTGATCATGTCGCCTTTTTTCTTCGAAATGCCTCTGCGCTGGCATCATTGGATACTGTTCCTGTCGATGGGCACGATCGGCGGCAGCGCCCATTATCTTCTCACCAAAGCCTTTGAACGCGGACCCGCGGCACTGCTTTCGCCGTTCAACTATTTGCAACTTCTGGGCGCCACGGTCACGGGATTCGTCTTGTATGGAAACCTGCCGGACCGCTGGACCTGGATCGGCGCGGCGGTCATTGTGGGCGCCGGACTCTACATCGCGCGACGGGAAAACCGCTCGCGCCCCACAACCTGACATGGAGCAGCCGGCATGACCCAGGCATTCGCGGGCATAAGAATTATCGACTTCTCGCAGGTCTTCGCGGGCCCCTTCGCCACCATGCAACTCGGTCTGCTTGGCGCCGATGTCGTCAAGATCGAGGAACCCGGTTTGGGCGATCAATGCCGCGGCATTGGCGCCGATAACGACATCGGCCGCGCCGGCATGCCACCCTTTTTCCTTGCGATGAACGCCAACAAGCGTTCTTTGACGCTCGACCTGAAACACCCCGGAGCCAAAGAAATCATCGCCCGCCTCGTGCGAAACTCCGACGTTATCGTCCAAAACTTTCGTCCCGGCGTCATCGATCGTCTGGGCTTTGGCTACGAGGCGATGAAAGCCATCAAACCCGGCCTCATCTATTGCTCTGTCTCGGGTTACGGCCAAACCGGACCGTCATCGTCGAGCCCGGCGTACGACGGTGCCATTCAGGCGGCTTCCGGAATGATGTCCGTGACCGGATATCCAGAGAATGGACCGACCCGCGTCGGCTTCACCGTCGTCGATCTCGGCACCGCTGTCATGGCCGCCTTCGCCATCGCCGGTGCCCTCTACCGCCGCGCCATGACCGGGGAGGGTCAGCATCTCGACGTTTCCATGTTGGACACGTCCCTGGCCCTGATGTCTCCGCTGATCTCCAACTTTCTGAACACAGGCGTCGCGCCTGGACTTGTCGGCAACGGTTCGGTCGTGAAATTACCGACCACCGGCTCATTTGAAACCCTGGGAGGCGGTGGCATCCTTCTCAGCGCCATGACC
>JAYWAX010000219.1:0-6051 GCA_043782125.1 Acetobacteraceae bacterium
GCCAGGACAAGCAGCCCGCCCGCCGCGGCGATCCAGCGCCCGGATTGGCCCCGCTCCGCGTCGATGTAACGACCCACGCACAGGACAAAACCCAGGTTGAAACAGGTCAGCAACGCATCGAAATCGCCGGTCCGGCCCGCGTGATCGCCCATGAACAGCACCGACGCGATCGCGAACAACCCGCCGAAAAGCCCAGAAAGCCGGTCGCGCGCCATCGTCCGGCACGCGGCATAAATCAGCGTCACACTGCCCATCGTGGCGAGGATCGCGGGCAGGCGGATCGCCACAATGGGCTCCACTCCCGCACGCAGCAGCGCCGCAACGATCCAGGTCAGCAGCGGCGGTTTGGTGTTCCACAGATCGGGTTGTCCGGCGAAGCGCGCGACGATCCAGTCTCCGCCGGTCGCCATTTCCAGCGCGTTGACGGCGTTGCGGCTCTCGTCCCACAGCTCCAGCGGCAGGGTCAGGGCGCCCGGCAGCAGCATCGCCACCGTCAGCGTCAAAAGCAGCCCAACAAACAGAAAATCCAGTCTGGACTCCGAAACTGTGGCGAACCGGCGCGACAGAAAAGGAAACGCGCGCGCCGCGCGGACGGCCCCGCTCATGCCCGCGCGGTCACGGCGTATTGGCCACCCAGAGGCAACCACGCGAACGCGCGCTCCACCGCCGTCGCGACCCGTCCCAACCTGGGCGGCAAGAACATCAGATCGGAGGTTTGAATGTCGCGCCATTGCCCAAGCCTGAGGGCGGCAGAGACCTCGGTTCGCGGCAGCAGGATCGCGTCGGCGTCGATCGGGGTGCGGGCGACGACATAGCTTGTCACGGGGTTCCAGGGGTTATGTTCGAACACGACCAGGCGGCCGCCTGGTTTCAGCAGGCGACGCAACTCGGCGTAAACCGCCGCACGGGCGTCCAGCGGCACGTGGTGCAGCACGGCGCTGATCGCGGCCAGGTCGAAACTGGCGGTGGGCAGGCCGGTGTCCGCGCCGTTCTGGATCTGGAATGTTGGCGCCGGGATTTCAGCCGGCCAGGTGCGCGCGGCTTCCGCCAGCATACCCGAGGAGACATCGGTCCCGGTCATTTCGCCGGAGATACCGGCGGCACGCATCAGCCGCATCAACGTTCCCGCGCCGCATCCGTAATCCAGTATCTTCAGGTCCGATCGCGAGCCCAGTTCGGGCCACCAGCGCAGCAGCCAGCGCACTTTGACGGCGACGAAATCGTCCGCGCCCGCGCCGGCCAACGCCTTGAACGGCGCGTTCATGCCGGAATCGTATCCCGCGGCGTAGGCGTCGAACTCGGCCTTGGGTGGATCGGTCATGCATGCCCGCCTGGAAGCGAAAGAGATGGGTCGTGGCGCCCTTCCCGCCGCGCCGCGTTCCATGCACGGACAAGCCGCATTGCGCCGAACAGGACCGCCACGAAAAACGCGAAAAACAAATGCCGGTACAAGAAGTGCCGATGATGACCCGCGTGATTCGCCATCGCCAGTATCCAGACCGACGACGTCAGGATACCGGTCAGGCTGACGATATACCAGTCCATCCTGAATATGCGGTTCGCCGCGCCCGGCTTCGCGATATCCCAGAGCATGGTTCCCAGCACCGTGAGAAGCCACCACGGGCCAAGAGACAGGCCAAGAAAGCGGAACATGGCCCAGTTTTCCGGTGTTTCGGGCTCGGGCAGGCTCAAGGCCGCGTTCAGGGGGTGAAGGCCGAGAAAATAGAGTTTCAGATTGCCCAGACTGAAGCCAATGCGGGCGAGGAGTCCGTCCGGCAGATCGGCGTTCGCGCGATGCGCCGCGGCGCCGCCGAAATCGCGCAGTGTGGCATCCAGCGTGCCCCAATAAGCCCAGACCTGAAGGAAATGCAGCCCGTGCGCGGCGGTGAAGCCTGCGCCGGCCAGGATCGCGCGCGTCCATGCCAAACGCCAGTTGCTTTGGTGCGCCGGGTCGATGCGCGGCAGGCACAGTTCCATGGCCAGGGGCACCAGCGGAACCAGGAACGCGTAATCGAACGACATCCAGCCCTGAACGAAACCCAGAAGGGCAAAACCCAGAAGGGCAAAACCCGGGAGAGCGAAGAGGCGCGAGGCCGGCGCGCGGCCCAGGGTCAGGGCGATTTCCACCATCAGCAGCGCCATCGCGTAGCCTTGGTAATGCAGGCCGATGCAACCGTCGGTGACGGCGGGGGTCACGGCGAGCGTGCCCATGGTCAGCCACGCGACGGCCTCGCCGAAGCGGTGGCGCAGCGAAAAACCCAGGAACAGCAGGGAAGCCCAACCAAGGGCGATGGGTAACATGCGCAAGCGAGAGACGGGTTCGGGGCCGAACAATGTGGCGGCGGCCAGGGCCAGGTACTCCGGACCCGGCGGATAATGCGTGTAAATGCCCTCCGGAGTCACCGATATCCGGTCGATTTCGGCTTCCCGCGCAAAGCCGTCATCGGGGTAAAGGCCGGGGTAGTAGACGTTGCCCAGGCCGTATGTCCGGGCCAGGCCTTGTTCGAGGAAGTTCCGCGTTTCCCGCAGGACATTCGCTTCGGAATAGCGATCGACGTCCGCCAGTTCGTTGCCCATGTTCCAGATTTGCGCCGTTGCGCGGAAAGCGCCGATTCCGCACAGAAGCACGAACAAGACGGTGGCGAGATGCCGCCGGAAGGGAGGATTCATGATTGGGGGGCCTGGTTCCAGCGATTGAAAAAATTATGACCAGGTAACGGAAACTTCGCGCACGCGGGCGCTCTGCGGATCGATGTCCCAGCCCACCGGCGGCGCCGGTTCATGGGCGGGAGCCCGATCCGGGGCCACCAACAGACTTTCCAGCGCCAGGGCCATGCAGGTGCGGCGGCCATGGCAGGGCGGCGTTTCGTTGACATGGATGCAAGGCGAGCACGGCAGGCGCGCGAAAGCGATGCGTTCCGGCGGCCCCAGGGGATGAACCAGGGGTCGCAGCCGTGTCGCCGGGTCGGATGGGCCGAAGACGGCGATGGCGGGGACGCCAAGGGCGCGGGCGAAATGCAGCAGCATCGAGTCGATGCCGTAATAGGTGGCGGCGCGGCCAATGACCTTCGCGGATTGCGCGATGGTCAACGCGCCGCACAGGTTCCGCCCAGAGCCAAGGACCGAAATGATTTGGTCCGCGAACGCACGATCCGAAGGGCCGCCGAGAAACACGATCTCATGGCCCGCGAGGATGACGGGGCGCAGCAGGCGTTTCCATTCCCCGGGACGCAGCAGGCGTTCGCGGCCAAGGTCGGAACAGGCGTGGCCGATCGCCACGTAAGGCGCGGGGGAGATGGTGCCCGGCGGCAATGGCGCGTCGAAGGTTCGCTGGCTGAAGGCGGCGTGGAATTCGCTGACCGCCACCGTCGCGGAACCGAACCAGCGGGCCAGCAGATCGTAGAAGACATAGACCGGGCCGTGAACGTTGAAGAACGTCATATGTGTGTAAAAGCCGCGACGCCAAAACACGATCTCATCCACGAAGCCGATGCGGTTGCGTACCGTCGATAACACGGTGAGCAGCGTGGTGAAGCGCGAATGGACTTCCAGGTCGATCGAATGGTCGGCCCGGCGGCCCATACGCCACAGCACGCGCAGGGTGGTCCAGATCAGGCGGCCCAACGACGAATCGTCGATAATCCAATATTCATCGAACCAGCCGAACTCCTGTGCGACCCGAACGACGGCGGGGGTGCCGACAAGAAAGAACCCACCGGCGGGAAAACGCGCGCGAATTTCCAACATCGACGGCATCGCCAGAAACAGACTGCCCGCACCCACCAGCTTGATCACCGCGCAGCCCCGGCGTTGCGCCAGCGAGTGGTCGCGACGCAGCAAAAATCCCAATCCGCGCACCGGCGCGAACAGCAGCGCAAGCAGGAACCCGCCCACCCAGTAATCGACGCGCTGTTTTGTATGAAAGGTCACATCAGCGCCTTTCGAAAATCAGGCCGCGCTCGCCGAAATTCAACCAGATTGCGGTGGAGCGCAGGGCCGCGGCGGGCACAGGCAGGCCGGTTTTATGTTGCAAATGGCGGGCGATGGTCAGACCGCTGATGTATTTGCGCGGATGGAACGTCGTGGCGAGGTTCCAGCCGTGACGGTCCCACAGCCGGGTCAGGCCGAGAGTCGAATAAAACACCCAATGATCCGCGATATCGTGCGGCCAGAAGCGGCCCATCAGGCGGCGCGACAGGCAATCGGCGACGGGCAGGACCACCAGCGCGCGGGTTCCGGGCCGCGTCAGTCGGTTCAGCGCGGTCAGATGCGCGTCCGGTTCGATCTCGTGTTCGAATGAATCCAGATGAAACGTCAGGTCGAAGGGGCCGCCGTTCGTGTCTTCGATCTTCGCGGCGAGACGATCCGCCGGAATGCCGGATTTTCGTGCCGCCGCCCGGTTGGCTTCCACGGGTTCGACACCATGAACCCTGGCGCCCTGTGCCTGCATCCAGGCCAAGGTCGCACCGCCGCCAAAGCCGATCTCCAGCACGCGGCGGCCGGCCAGGCCGGTATCCAGATGCTGGCACCAATCCGCCAATGTCGTGACTTTACAGGCGGCGATCGCCGCGTCGCCGTGGGCGCGCGATTCCGGATACTGGTCGTTGTATTCGTAGTGGCGGCGCCCAGGCGCCCAATGTGTGCCGCATGAGGGGCAGCGGTGAAATTTCTGGGTGTGGGTGCCGTCGGCCGCGCAGCCCGGACATGCGCCATTCCAGGCATCAACGGAGCCGCGATCCTGTTCCATCTGTATCTGCATGGCGGCGGCGCGCGCTCCCCTGGTCTGGACACGCGGTCAGATTACGGAGGCAATTCTGTCGGGCCGGTTACGGACCCCGGCGCGGGCCAAAAAACCCTGTGCTTTCAAGCGATACAAACTGGCCAAACGTTTGACTCTTGACGAGGCGCCTACCCCACGTCGTGGCCCGACTCGATCGGGCCACCGGGAGCCGCACGGCGATTGGACAAAGGGCGCTTGCCGTTGACGATCGTGGCCACTCCCGCAATGGCGTACCGTCCCCGATGGCCCGCTCGGGGGCGTGCCATGACGGGGAGAGGACGTCGCGAACGGTCAATCGTTCAGGCGGCTGGTATGAGTTGCAACCGTGAAACGCCGGTGAAGTCCGCTGGAAACCAACTCTCGGGTAGGTTATCGTCACTCCTGTCGTCCAACCTTGGCGGACCCGCAACGTGCTGATTGTTCCCGGCTTTCAAATTCGGACGTTCATTCAAAGCGCGATGTCGCATGCGCTGGAAGTTTTGGATTACGCGTCCTGCCATCCGACGCGGCTGCTGCG
Organism: Acetobacteraceae bacterium; assembly: GCA_043782125.1. Lineage (GTDB taxonomy): Bacteria > Pseudomonadota > Alphaproteobacteria > Acetobacterales > Acetobacteraceae > Rhodopila. Next base: position 5,298 of record JAYWAX010000219.1, read on the forward strand.
CAAAGCCGCCGCACGGCAATCGTTCCGCTTCGTGACAGAGCGGATGCCGGGCGCGCTGTCGTTTTATACGTCGCGCCAGGTGCTGGCCCATGCGCTGTCGCAAATGGCGCTGGCGGGATCGGTGCTGGAATTCGGTGTCTTCAAGGGCGGCACGCTTCGCTATATCGCAAAACAGGTCCCCAATCGGACGATCCATGGCTTCGACAGTTTCGAAGGCCTGCCGGTCGCGTGGGAGGGCACGGGCCACGATCGCGGCGCGTTCCACGCGGGCGGCAAATTACCGCGCGTGCCCGGAAACGTGACTCTGCATCGGGGGTTTTTCGATAAATCCCTGCCGGTCTGGGATCGCGACAACAAGGACCCCATTGCCTTCGTCCATGTGGATTGCGATCTTTATGTCTCGACCAAAGCAATTTTCGATATTCTGGGGCCACGGCTCGCGCCCGGCTGCGTCATCGTCTTCGACGAATATTTCGGATACCCTGGCTGGCAACACGGCGAACACAAGGCGTTCGAGGAATTCCTCGCCGCCACCGGACAAAAATTCCGATATCTGAGCCACGCTTATCACCAGGTTGCGGTGCAACTCACGGATTGAGCCGTCCCCCGAAAAAGCCCAGGGAACGGCGCGCCGGACACTTAGGCGACGCGCAAAGATTAACGAGTCGATCGGTCGAAACGATCCCGTCCTGGTCCGCGAAGGCGGACCATCCACGATTTGCGGTGCTGGACTGGCAAAAGACGTGGAGGGTCC
>JAYWAX010000220.1:0-6047 GCA_043782125.1 Acetobacteraceae bacterium
CCCATGCCGCCAACCCCATCAAAATCGGCATGCCGCTGGCCCTGACAGGACCCTTGGGATCGGTCGGCGAGCAGATGCGGCGCGGCGCCGAGCTGTGGGCCAAGACGGTGAACGCCAAGGGCGGCGTGATCGGGCGCCCCATCCAGTTGTTTATCTCCGACACCGGCGGCGATCCTGCGACCTGCGTGCGCAAGGCGCAGGAAGCGGTGGAGCGAGAGGACTGCCACCTTTTGTTCGGTATGACGCTGTCGTCGGAGGCGCTGGCGGTGGTGCCGAAGCTCGCGGAATGGAATGCGATTTTCATTTCGTCGGACAACGGCGACGGGCGGCTGACGGGCGAGTCGTTCGTGCCGAACTTCTTCCGGTCGAATATCTCGGGCCCGATGGGCGCGCGGGCGGTTTCCTTGTATCTGCGGGAAGCGCGGTTCAAAAAATTCTTCGGTCTGGGTATGGACTATGCCTGGGGGCGGAACAGCGTGGGGGTGTTCGAAGCGGAAATGAAACGGGCGGGGAAGGAGTTCGTGGGGTCCGTGTTCTCGCCCACAGGGACGAAGGATTTTTCGCCGTATATCGCGAAGATTCGTAATTCCGGCGCGGACGCGCTGTATTTCGCGCTGGCGGGAGACGATCTGAACGCCTTCCTGTCTCAGGCGAAACAATATCGTCTTGGCGATAAGTTACAGATCATGACGGAGGTCGTCGATATGGCGACTTTCCGCGCTGTGGGGGACGCGGCGGTGGGCCTGATCGGCTCGACGCGGTATTCCTCGGCGATCGACACGCCGGCGAACAAGGCCTTTGTTGCGTTGTGGCAAAAAGAATACGGCACGTTGCCGGATAATAATGAGGGCGAGCAGTGGCAGGCGTGCCATGTGTTGCAGGCGGGGATCGAGGCGGCGGGATCCACCGACATCGATCCGCTGCGCGCGGCGCTGACGAAAGTCGCGATCGATGGGGTGAAAGGGAAGGTGGCGATCCGCGAATGCGACCACCAGGCCGTCCAGTCCGGGTTCATTCTGCGAGTGGAAAAAGGCCCGTCCGGCCCCGAGCCGAAGGTAATCGCGACATTCCCGGGGGAGCGGACGGCGCCCGGGTGCCGGAAGATGACATACGACGATTGATCCCGAAGCACGGCGCGCTGCTCACGCTTCCCCCTCTGGCGGAACCGCCGTATATTCCCGGGCCAGAGGGGAGTGCCCATGAAATTCAGTTTCTCACCGGAACAGCACGAGTTCCGATCCAATCTCCGCCGCTTTCTGGCGGACCGGTCGTCCACCAAGGAAGTCCGTCGCCTGATGGATACAGACGCGGGCTGGGAACGCGATGCCTGGCAAAAGCTCAACGCCGAATTGGGCCTGACCGCCGTCCGCATCCCCGAGGAATATGGCGGCCACGGCTTCGGCTTCGGCGAGCACTGCATCGTGCTGGAGGAAATGGGCCGCGCTTTGCTCTGCGCCCCCTATTTCGCCACCACCGTGCTGGCGGCGGGCGCGATCCTGAATGCGGGCACGCGCGCCGATAAGTCGGAGCTGCTGCCCGGCATCGCCGAGGGCGACACCATCGCGACTCTGGCCGCGACCGAGGACAATGGCGGCTGGGACGCGGCGTCCACGGCGCTGACCGCCACGCAAACCGGCGGCGGCTATAAGCTGAACGGCCATAAAAGTTATGTGCTCGATGGCCACACCGCCGATATCGTCATCGTACTGGGCCGCGCGCCCGGCTCCACCGGCGAGACCGGCCTCTCCTTCTTTATCGTCCAGGGCGACGCACCCGGCCTGACGCGCCGCGTGCTGAAGACGATGGACCCAACGCGAAAGATGGCGCGCCTGACCTTCGACAACGTCGATGCCAAACTGCTGGGGGAGCAGGGCGCCGCCGCCGAACCCTTCGCGAAAACCATGCGCGAAGCCGCCGTCTGCCTCGCCAACGAAATGGCCGGCGGCGCGGAACGGCTGCGTGAGGACGCCTTGGCCTATGCCAAGCTGCGCGTGCAATTCGGCCGCCAGATCGCGTCATTCCAGTCGATGAAGCACAAGCACGCCGACATGCTGTTGGACGTCGAAATGACGAAGTCGGCGGCCTATTATGCCGCCGCCGCGCTGGACGATGGGGACGCCGACGTCGCTGCCACGGCCTCTTTGGCCAAGGCCAGCGCCTGCGAAACCTATCTCCAGACCGCCATCCACGCGATCCAGATCCATGGCGGCATCGGCTTCACCTGGGACAACGACACCCATCTTTGGTTCAAACGCGCCAAAAGTTCCGAAGTTCTGTTTGGCGATGCACACCACCATCGCGAACAAATGATGCGCCACTGGGGGAACGCGGCATGAGCGACATAACGGAAGCTTCAGTCCGCGCGGAATGCCGCGCCTGGCTGGAGGCGAACTGGGATCCCGAACTGGGATTGATCGAATGGCGTAACAAACTGGCCGATACCGGCTGGGGCACGCCGCATTGGCCGTCCGCCTGGCACGGGCGCGATCTGCCCGTGGGCATGGTCGCAGTCGTCGAAGAGGAATTCAAACGCATCGGCGCGATCGGCGTGGCCAAAGTCGGCATCCGCGTGCTGGCGGCGGCGACGATCCTGTCGCATGGCAGCGATTACCTAAAGGAGAAATTCCTGCGCCGCTCTTTAACCGGCGAAGACGCGTGGTGCCAGTTGTTCAGCGAGCCCGGCAGCGGATCGGACGCCGCCGGCGCCGTGACCCGCGCCGACCTGAAGGGCAACCAGTGGATCGTGAACGGTCAGAAAGTCTGGACCTCTGGCGCGCACAAGGCCGATTACGGCTTGTTGCTGGCCCGTACCGACTGGGACGTTCCGAAGCACGCGGGCCTGTCGTACTTCATCATCGACATGCATCAGCCCGGCATTACCGTGCAGCCGCTGAAACAAATGAACGGCCATGCCACCTTCAACCAGGTATTCCTGACCGACGCCGTCGTTCCGCCTGAAAACCTGATGGGCCGCGTCGGCCAAGGTTGGGCCGTCACCACCACCACACTCATGCACGAACGCCGCGGCGCCGACGGCCTCCGCACCTGGGCCATGGGCTCCGACACGCCCGGACGTGTTTACGCCGAGGAGCGGGAGGAAATTGCCGTCTCCCTCGCGCCATACAAGTGGTATCCGAACCGTGCCGGCCGTATCGATCTGATAATACAACGGGCGACCGACACCGGAAAGTTGGGCGATCCCGCGGTGCGGCAGGAAATCGCGAAACTGATGATCATGTCGAAGTCGGCCGAATGGACGGCGCGGCGTGCCCGCACGGCGCAGGAACAGGGCGGCGCGCAAGGGCCGGAAGGCTCGCTCGGGAAACTGGCGTCGAGCCACATCGCCCGCGCCGCCGCGCGTGTGCATACGCTGATGTCCGGGGCCGATGCGCTTCTGACAGGAGAGGACGGTGCGCTGAACGGCACGATCGCCGAAATTTTGGTGTCGGTGCCGGCCGGTTCGATCGCGGGGGGAACCGATGAAATTCAGCGCAACATCATTTCCGAGCGCGTGCTGGAAATGCCGAAGGAGCCGCGCGAGGACACCGGACGGCCGTTCCGTGACGTACCACGGAACCTCGTAAACTGAGATGGGCCGCGACGTGCCGCGGAACCTGGTGAACTGAGTCCGGCCGCGCCGGCGGCCATGATTTTACCCGCGGAGGCAGTTCGCCTTACGCGACTTTGCTGAGGAGACAACGAAATGTTCAGCCATGTCATGGTCGGGAGCAACGACATCCCCCGATCGAAGAAATTCTACGACGCCCTGATGGGCGCCGTTGGCGGTAAGCCCGGGACCGAAGACGCCAGAGGGCGGCTGATCTACGCGCACGATGGCGGATTGCTTCTGGTGAGCCCCCCGATCGACGGTAAACCCGCGACCCACGCCAACGGCGGCACGATCGGATTCGCGATGACCGGCCCCGAACAAGCCGTCGCCTGGCACGCGGCGGGTGTCGCGAATGGTGGCACATCCATCGAAGACCCGCCCGGGATTCGCCAAATGGGCCCCATGTCCCTGTATCTCGCGTATCTTCGCGATCCCGACGGCAATAAACTGTGCGCGTTGCATCGCGTGCCCAAAGCCTGACCATTCGGGCATAGGAACGGGAGAGGGCCGCCCTCTCCCGCGCTGTGACTGCGGAAGGCTATTCCGCCCGAAATACCGGCCAGCGTCCGTACATCGCCGCCCGCCATGCGCCCTCAATCGGTCCATACCGGAAGCGTTTCAACCACCAACGGCTAAAGACCGCCTGCGCCGCGTAAATCGCGATCGCGAGCAGCATCCCCGCAGCGGAGCCAATTTTTCCGAACAGCCCTAGCCCATACCCGTAAAATACCCATCCCAGGATCACCGACTGAGCCACGTAGTTGGTAAACGCCATCCGGCCCACAGGCTCGAACCACGCCAGACCGCGAGCCCGGCCAATTGTTCCGGCGGCGAGCACAAGGCCGCAATATCCCAACGGCAGCACGATCGTGGCCGCCGGCGGCGCGAAAACATCCAGGAGCCGCAAAGGCGGCCAGCCGGAATACCATCTCGCGCTTGTGGCCAAGGTCAACGCGACACCAGCCGCCGTCAGCAGCGCGCCACATGTCCACAGCGCCCGCGCGTGACGCGCCGTGTTCCGCACCAGTCCCGATCGCCAGACCAGCGCCCCGAGCAAGAAAAGCCCCAAAGTGCGCGCCAAAATCAGCGCATGCAGCGGCAGAAACGCCCGGACTTCTTCGATCCGGAACGCGAGAACCTCGAAAAACCCGCCGCTGCCATAAACGCGGTTTGCAGCGGCGACGTGCTCGATCAGCCAAACCCTGTCAGGAAACCTCATAGGTGGCGGCAACAGCGGCATCGCCAGCCAGAGCAGCAGGCAGCCAATCGCCCCGAACGCGATCACCCATCGCGGCGCGAACAAAAGCGGCAAAACCAGTAACCCGGCGACGGCGTATTCCGTCAGAATGTCTCCGTTCCAGATGAGAAACAAATGGATCAGACCGAAGCCCAGCAGTGCCAGCAAGCGCCGGAGAAGCAGCACCGCGCGCTGCGGATTGGTTTCCAGACGCTCGTACTGAATGGCCATGCCCATGCCGAACAGCAACGAAAAGACCGCGAAAGCTTTCAGATCGAGAAAAATATCCAGAAAAGCGTCCACATGCCGGTCCAGCCCCGAGCCTCTCGCGCCCGGTAGGAATTGCTGGAAGATCGAAACACGAAATTCGGTTTCGAGATTGATGGCGAGCACACCGAACAGCGCCAGCCCGCGCAGCGCGTCAATGGAATCGATCCGCTGGGACGGCGGGATTGGCGCCGGGGCATTTCCGCCGATTGCCTGAACGGCCATCCCACACCTCGCTTCGTGACTGGGTTGCTCGCGTGCCGATGGAATCGCGTAGCTGTCCCAAATCACCGTGACGCGGCGCGGCCGCGAAGACAACGGCCCGACCGATGGATGGGTGGGTGGGCGGCGCTTGCGAATGAGCGCGCGTATCAGCACGATGCGATCCGGCAAGAAGGCGGAACACCGCCAGCGAGGAGGCGACAGCGCGATGCGGTATTTTCGAACACTGGCGGTGGCATGCCTGATCTGGGGGCTCGCCATGGGCTGTCAAGGCACGGCGCGGGCTCAAACCAAACCCGAAGGGGAAATGCGGTGGGCGATTTACCTCACGCTGTCGCCTGCGTGGTTCGATCCCGGCGACTCGCCCGGCCTCTTCACGCCGTTCTGGTTCCTGTACGCCATGCACGATGCGCTGGCGAAACCGATGCCGGGCCAACACATGGCGCCCAGTCTGGCGGAATCGTGGACGGTCAGCGCGGATAACCTCGTCTACGAATTCAAGCTGCGGCCCAATGTGAAATTCCACAACGGCGACCCCTTCACGGCCGAGGACGCCAAATTCAGCTTCCTCCGCGCGAAAGTCTCCATTATGCATAAAAAGGTGAAGGAGGTCATCGTTGTCGATCCCCTGCGCCTGCGCTTTGTCTTGCACGAACCATGGCCGGATTTCCTGACATTTTACGGCACCCTGGTCACCGCGTCCGGCTGGGT
>JAYWAX010000221.1:0-2158 GCA_043782125.1 Acetobacteraceae bacterium
AATCCGCGCTTTGGTCTTCGATCAGTACGGCACGATCGTCGATATGCAGAAGGGGCTTACCGAGGCCGTGGAGCCCTTTCTGTTTGCCAAAGGCTGGCGGGGCAGCGCCAACAGTTTCGTGACCTGGTGGCGGCGCACGCATTACGAAAACTCGATGATCGACGCCTTGTGCGATCGCGGCCACACGCCGTACCGGCAGATCGGGCATCGCGCGGTCTCGCAGGTGATGGACCGGATCGGCTTTTCCTACACCCAGGACGAGGTGCGCTGGCTGGTCTCGGAAATCGAAAATCTGGCGCCGTTTCCGGATGTTTTGGACGCGCTGCACGCGCTGCGGGCGGCCGGATATAAGTTGGTCATTTTGTCGAATGGCGACCGGGACATGCTGGAAGCCGCCGCGCCGCATATCGGGTTCCCTTTCGATCGGGTCATTTCCGTGCAGGAAGCGGGATATTTCAAACCGCACTGGAAGACCTACGCCAAGGCCGAGGAACTGATCGGGCTCGACCGTTCCGGTTGTTTGTTCGTGGCCAACCATGCCTTCGATTGCATCGGCGCGAAATCTTATGGGATGCGCACGGCGTTCATCGACCGCCGCCGCCGCCCCTTTGGCGAGACCCCGCACCAGCCCGACCTGATCGTGAAGGATTTCTCGGAATTGGCGGCATTGATGATCGAACCGGAGATCGCCCGCGGATGAACCTCGATTCGTTTCTGATCGGCGATCCTCGCCGTTTCCGGATCGGCGCGGAGATCCGCTATTCGGACCTCGATCCGAATGAGCACGTCAACCATGCGCGGTATCTGATTTATCTGGAGGAAGCGCGGCTCGCGTTCCGGCGTTTGCTCGACCGCGAACTGGGATTGCCGGAATCGGTGACGTGGCCGATCGCCGAGCTGACGATTCGCTACCGGCGCTCGGCGGTTTATCCGGGGACGCTGACGGTGGAACTGGCGCCGATCCATGTCGGGCGGACCTCGTTTTCGCTTGGCTACGGCATTTTCGATGGGGACAGCTGTGTCGCCGTGGCGATGAACCGCAGCGTCTGTGTCGATCGCGGCACGTCGCGTCCGGTTCCGATCGCGGAGGATGTGGGTGCGCGATTGCGGGAGATGGGCGGTCTGAGCTGATTGGGCGGCCTGAAATGGCGGGTTTCGCATCCGATCGCGAGGAATCGACTGAATTTCGTCGCACGGCGACAAGAATCTGTTGCCCGACTCGATCCGCTATGGTGTGGTTGTTTCGGTATAAGTGCTCAACAGTGAGGTTCCCATGCCCGTAGCAAAAAAGGCCGCTCCCGCGAAGAAAGCGGCCGCGCCCGTCAAGAAGGCCGCTCCGGCGAAGAAAGCCGCCGTTCAGGCGACTGTCACGCTGAAACAAATCGCCGCGGGCGTCGCCGCGACGCACGAAATCTCTAAGAAACTCGCGGAAGCGGTGCTGGACAACCTGGTGTCCGCGACCGCCGAGCACCTGAAGAAGGGCGACAAGGTCCGGTTGACGGGGCTTGGAATCCTTCAGGTGCGCGAACGGGCCGCACGCATGGGCCGCAATCCCGCGACCGGGGAGCAGATCAAGATCAAGGCCAGCAAAAAGATCGCGTTCCGTCCGGCGAAGGAATTGAAAGAATCGGTCTGACCGGCGGGTAAAATCGACTGCAGGGCAATCGTTTGAACCCGGCCCCGCGCCTCTCTCCGCGATGGCTCGCCCCCAGGCGAGCCATTGGTCTCGGTACAAGCAATGTCCGGGGAAAGGATCGCGCGAAACCTCTGGGCGTGCCGCAGCCCGCGACATGGCCCGACAGCGGGCGGGTCATGTCGCGCTGGCTCATCCGTTCGGGCCGCCGGTATTACTCGATGGAGAAGCTCGTCCCGCACCCGCAGGACGACGTCGCGTTCGGGTTCTTAACCGCGAAATGGCTGCCCATCAGTGCATCGGTGAAGTCCAGTTCGGAGCCCGCCAGCAAATCCAGGCTCGACGGATCGACCAGGATTTTTGCGCTCGCCTTCTCAATCAGAAGGTCGTCCGGCTGGATTTCCTTCTCCAGCTCGAACTTATACTGAAATCCGCTACAGCCGCCCGCGAGCACGGACACCCGTAGAGCCAGGTTATTCCCCTCGGCGGCGGCGATTTCGGCGATTCGGGCCGCAGCCCGTTCTG
>JAYWAX010000222.1:0-2156 GCA_043782125.1 Acetobacteraceae bacterium
TCGACGGCCATGCGACGTTGCCAGAACTCGCCGCGCCCAGGGCGTTCCCGGTGCTGGCGGATAGTCATCTGCCCGCGGGTTTCACCCCGCACGCCAGCCCGCGCGCCCCGCCGCGCCGCGCGCACAACCCAACCGGACCGCCCGCGACTCTCTGACACCTCGCCCCCCGCCGCGTTTTGGCTCCCGGAACCGGGAGGCATCGCGCGCCCGTCAGAGTCTCCGGTCAGGACCCATCATGTTTCGCCAAAATCTTCTGGGTGGCGCCGCGTTCGCCGCCCTCGCACTGGGCATATCCGCGCCCCGCGCCCAAACCGCCGCCCCGATCGAAATGCCGGCCGTCAGCGTGACGGCGCCGCCCGGCGGGGCGCTGTTCCCGCAATTGACCGTGTCTCCAGACATTCGAAAATTCGCGCTGCCGCAGACGGTGGAGAGCGTCAATCGCCAGCGTATCGACGACACCGTGAACATCGTCGATACCGAAGACGCGGTGAAGTATCTGCCGAGTTTGTTCGTGCGCAAACGCAATAACGGCGACACGCAGCCGGTGCTGGCGACACGGACCTGGGGGGTTGGCTCCAGCGCGCGCAGCCTGGTTTATGTGGACGATGTTCCGATCTCCGCCCTGATCGGCAACAACAACACAATCGGCGCCCCGCGCTGGGGCATCGTCGCGCCCGAGCAAATCCTGGGCATCGACATGCTGTATGGCCCTTTCTCGGCGGCCTATCCCGGCAATTCGATGGGCGGGATCATGCTCGTCACCACGAAGATGCCGGAGAAATTCGAGGGCACTTTCACCCAGACCCAGGCCTTCCAGGAATTCAAGATCGCCAAAACAGATCAGGTCTATCCGACGGCCCAGACCGCGGCGAGCGTGGGGAGCAAGGAGGGACGTTTCTCCTGGTTCATCTCCGCCAATCGCCAGGACAGTTACAGCCAGCCGCTGATTTTCCTCACCAGCGCCACCATCCCGGCGGGAACGCAAGGCGCGATCGCAGCACAGAACAAACTGGGCCTGCCCGCGAACGTCGTTGGCGCCGGCGGGTTGCTGCACACCGTCATGTACAACGTCACCGGCAAGGCCGCCGCCGATGTAACGGACTGGCTGCGCGTTACCTATACTCTTGGCTTGTGGGATGGAAACACACAGTCTCGTACAGCGACTTATTTGACGGACGGGCAGGGCAATTCGACGTATGGCGGCGTGGCGGGATTCGGGACGAATACCTATAATTGGCTGTCCAACCATATGATGAACGCGATTTCGTTGAAATCCGACACGCGGGACACCTGGGACGGCGAGTTGATTGTCACCCGTTATGACTTCCTCAACGACATTCAACGGAGTTCCGCAGGCGTTGGGACCGGCACGTCGTTACGAACAAACGGCCTGATCGCGCGTCTGGACGGCACGAACTGGATGACGCTCGACGCCAAGGCGATCTGGCGGCCCACCGGCCCCTCCGGCACGCACGAAGTCAGCTTCGGCGTCCACCGCGACGAGTACGTGTTGAATAATCCAACCTATAACGCGCCAGACTATCTGGGCTCGGGACCCACGGGCGACGGGACCTTCAACACCGTGGGCCGAGGCAAGACCCAGACCAACGCGCTGTGGGCGCAAGAGGTCTGGAAATTCGCCCCCGGCTTCAAACTCACCCTGGGCGGGCGGTTGGAACAATGGCGCGCGAACGACGGCTTCAACCTTGGCACCGCCGCCAACGGCCAGGTCTTCCGCGGCACCCAGCCCGGGCAGACCGCGACCGCGTTTTCGCCGAAGATTTCGTTGGCCTGGCAGATCGCGCCGGCATGGTCGGCGACCGCGTCGTACGGCCGCGCCAACCGGTTTCCAACCGTGGCCGAGCTGTACCAGATCGTTTCGACCGGGGCGACGCTGAGCATCCCCAACGCGAACCTGACGCCGGAGCGGGTGGACTCGTTCGAACTGACGGTGCAGCGAGAGACAGAAAACACGCGCGTCCGGGTGTCGTTGTTTAATGAGAACGTTTATCAGGGACTGGTGCAGCAGACCGCGCCGATCGCCGGGGTTTTCGTCTCCACCTGGCAGAACGTCGCCGAACTGCGCAATCGCGGGGTCGAGCTGGTGACGCAGTTCAAAATCCCCTTTGTGCCCGGCCTGGAGATTTCCAACAGTC
>JAYWAX010000223.1:0-6035 GCA_043782125.1 Acetobacteraceae bacterium
CGTCCGATCGCCGTGCCGCTCCCGATGGTCCGGTCGAGCCGAACCATGACGTGGTGGAGAGACCCTGCCGAGAGTCAATCGTTCGGACGTTTGGTATAAATCACGAAACCCCGCCTCTTGCGAAGACGGGGTTTCGAAAGCCGTTAAAGCCAGGGGCCAATCGCCCCAAACCGGATCAGGCGGCGATGGCGGTCCGGCGGCGGCGGCGCACACCGATCAGGCCGCCAATCCCCATGGCCAGCACCGCGAGAGACGCGGGCTCCGGCACGTTGAAGACCTGGGTCACGGTGGTCAACTGAATGGCGTCGCCCGCAGTGCCCTTCAGGTTGCTCAAACGGAAATCCTTGGTGATGGTCAAGGACGTGGCCGGCGCCGCCAATTGTGCGCCCACCGTATAGGGGCTGGCACCGTTCGCCATGCTGGTGTTGATATTGCCGCCGACATTCGCCAGATCGATGTTGTCCGTCTCGCCAGCGCTCACATTGGTCAATTCCAGGCCGGTGCTGGCCGTCGTGCCCGTGAGGCTCAGCGTCGTGCTGGTGATCTTGTTGGTGCCCAAGGTCCGGGTCACAATTTCGGTGAAGCCCATATCCTTCGTGGCACCGCCGCCGCCCACGACGGTGTTCATCAACGAACTTCCCGCCAACGAGGAATAAGTCAGGGTCAGGCTACCGTAATTGGTCACCGTCCCCACGACCTGCTCATTCGAGCAATCGCCGCCGATGGTCGCGCCGGCCGAGGTCTGATTGCAGTTGAAAATCTCAACGCTGTAACTGACGAGGCCATTGGGGCTGGTGAACGTGAATGTCACGTCGTTTGCCGCGCCGCTTCCCTGCGCACCATTTCCGCTCGGAAGAACGTTCGCGGCATGCGCGGACGTTGCGACCAGCAATCCCAGGCTGAAAAGCCCGGCGGCGATTTTGTAACGAGACATACCATCAATCTCCTTTAAACGGCGCTCGCCAAACTCAACCCGGCACAGCCGCCAAAAACAACATTCAGCCTTAAGCTACCGTCGCACGTTACCCTCACCGGGGCCGATTGTAAAGTATGTTGGCGAAGAATTATTATTTCGACAATCCCCGACGTCGCCTCATAATTTGCGACAGCGCAACCGCGCCAGACATACCGCCCGCGTGAATCACCTGTTGCCCGGCTTTCCTGGGCTGACCGGACCCTCGTTCTCCCCCGGTGTATTCACTTTTACCTCGGAAATCAACAATCGCATGATCTCCGCCGCCTTCTCCCGGCGCAATTCGCTCGAAATTTCGGCGCGCGCCTCGTCCAGGGACGGTGCGGCGCGTTGGCGGCGGCCGTCGATTCGGATCAAATAATACCCGGTGGAGGTTTTCACCGGATATGCCGTCACCTGACCGGGCGCCATGGCGAACACGACCGCGCCGATCTCCGGACTCAACGCCTCCAGCGGCGCCCACCCCAGATCGCCGTTGGTCTGGGCGCTGTAGTCCTTGCTGAATTGCCGCGCGAGCACCGAGAAATCCTCGCCGGCGCGCAGGCGCTCCATCACCCGGCGCGCCTCGGCATCGGTGGGCAGCAAAATCACCCGGGCGCGGACTTCCTCCGGTCCGGGCCGCCCCTCGACATCGCGCCGATAGCGTTGCCCGATCGCGTCCTCGGTCACGAACGGCGCGACCTCGCGCGCTAGCCAGGCCTCGGCCAACAGGCGCTCGGCCGCCATTTCGGCGCGGCGGCGCATGACCGTATCCTTGTCCAGGCCGATCTTGCGCGCCGAGAGCACCATCATCTTCTGGCGCAATAACTGGTCCATCCCGCGCCGGAACAAGGTCTGGTAGCCCAGTACCGCCATCCCCGGCGGCAGCCCGCGAATGACATCGGCGAGGTCGCCCTTAGTGATGGTCTGCCCTTCCACCTTGGCGACGACGAAATCCCTGTCTTTATCGAGATGCCCGGTGAATCCGGCCATCGCCTGGACCGGGTCCGGCAGCATAAGAGGCGGTGCGGCGTCGCCCGCTCCCGCGCCGGGCGTTGCGGCAGACGGCGGTGCGGCAGACGGCGCGCCGGCCGGTGGCGGGCCAGCGGCAGGCGCCGGATCGGCAGCCAGTGCCGGGGCGAACAACGACATCGAGAGTACCGCCATGACCACGCCCAGCCAGGAGGCGGGACGCGCGAACACGGGCGTAGCGATAGGAGTCATACTGAATGGTTCCCCGTCCGCCGGATGGCGGGATTGCCCAGGTGGCGATGTTTCGCACGAACCGGCCGGGGCACAAGCCCCGGGATCAGGCCTCATTTGCACGCAAGCCCCGGGATCAGGCCGCCGCGCGCGCCTTGGCCCGGCGCCGGCGCATGGCGCCCAATCCCGTCAGTCCCACCAAAAACACGCTCGCGGCGATCGGTTCAGGCGCGGGATTGAAGATGATCTTGGCGGAGGTCAGCTTCAGGCCGCTCGCGACGGTGGAGGTGAGGCTGAGGTCGACGGTGACCGTGAAATCGGCAGTGAACGCCGTCGCTTTAGACGCGAAGGCGCCAAGCGTTCCAGCCGCAGTTTCGGACACTGACAATGTGCTCAGGCTGAACCCGGCCGGCAGGGTTCCTTCCGTCACCAGCGCCGTGCCTGTTGAACTGCCCGATCCCGCCGAGGTCAGTTCGCTCAGTTGCGCGAAGCTGACGGGCGCGGCGGCGGTCGCGTGGACCAACAGATCGAAACGCAGCTCGCTCATGCGATTGGCAGAGACCGAGACGAACAGCGGGTTCGCACTGTCCGCGTTGTTGGCGGCGGTTTTGCTGATGACGTTCAGCACCGCGCCCCGCGACGTCGTTGGCGCGAACTGTGCGATCGACGTGCCGGTGGAGTTACAGGTACTCATGCCGCTGTTCAGCGTCAAATTCGCAGAGTTGGTTTTAAACGCGCAACTCGTGACGTCCATTTTCAGCCCGTCGATGGTGATGGTCGCACCGTTGAAAATATTGGGGCTCGCCGCTGCGGGACGCACGCCTCCCGCCAGGGCGAGAAACAGCCCCAGAAGACCGGTCAACCGGCCAAACCAACCAATAAATGGGCGCATAAAGGCACCTTTCCCGATTATCGCAAATACCAACCACATATGTCTGGCTCGGCGCCAGTATCAACGGTCTTACGTTAACAGGGCGGTATTCGAATGTAAACCCAAATCAGCGCGCGGATCAAAAATTGGACATCGCCGTCTGAATAATTGCCCGCGGCACCGATATCACCGCGCGGGCCGTTCGTATTCGCCGGTCTCCCGGCCCATAAGATCGAATTGGCGCACCTTCAGCCCCTCCAACGCCAGACCGGTCACCCGCGCCGCCGCTTCCCGCAACATCGCCTGATACAACTGCTCCCGCGCGTCCTGGAAGGGCACCGCCGGGCGGCGGCGGCGCTCATCCACACGCACGACAAACCAGGCGCCGATGCTGCGGACAGGATAAGGCGCGAGCTGGCCGGGCGGCGAGGCGAAAATGACCGATCCGATCTCTGCGTTCATCCCGCTGCGCGTCACGAAACCCAAATCGCCCCCCACGACAGAGGTGGTGTCCTTGCTGGAGCGCTTCGCAACCGCGGCGAAATCGGCGCCTGCCTTCAACTCGGCGAGCACCGCCTCCGCCTCCTTCTCGGTGGGAACCATGACGATGCGGGCATGCACCTCTTCCTCCCCCGGCCGCCCCTCGATGTCGCGCTTATACCGTTCGAGCAATGCGGCTTCCGTGATTTCCTTGCCACCTTCGCGGCGAAGGTATTCCTCGGCCAGCGTCCGGTCCGCGGCGGCCTTCATCTTGCGCCGGATCGCAGGTTCCTCGTCGACGCTTTGGTTCTGCGCGCGGATGACCAGCGCCTGCTGGCGGATCATCTGTTCCAGCACGCCGGGAAACAGGGTCTCGAACGGCAGTTGCGCCATTGCCGGGGGATAGCCGCGAATCGTGTCGCCGATTTCCCCCAGAGTGATGGCGCGGCCTTCGACGTCGGCGACGACCGAGGCCGCGCTTTGTTCCAGAGAGGGCAGCGAATCGAAGATCGGCTTCGTCGTGTCGAAGGCGGGTTTGGACAGATCGCCCGGCGCAAAGGGCGATGCCGCGGCGCGCGGCGGCGTTGTCTGGGCGCCGGCGGGGGATGCCGCCGCCATGGACAGCGAAACCGCGAGGCAAAAGCCCAGGGCGTTAAGCGATACGCGCGTGAACATCGTGATCCTCGTACCTGTATTACGTGGCGCAGTGCGCCACCGTCCCCGGCAGGCACGGCGGCCCTGCCACCATCGCCTCCCGCCTGATATTGTCCCAGCAACCTGGGAGCAAACGCCATGAAATTCGGCATCCGATATTGCAACACCGGCCGTTACGTCCATCCTTCCAACGCCGTCGAACTGGTGCAAGCCGCCGAGTCCGCCGGTTTCGAGTCCGCCTGGACGGTCGAGCACACTGTCATACCCCGCGGCTACCAATCCGCGTACCCCTATGCCGCCGATGGCCGCCTGCCCGGCGGCGAGGGCGATTTCGTGCTGCCCGATCCGCAGATCTGGATGGCCTATGTCGCCGCGCGGACCAGCAAGATCAAACTCGCTACCGGCATCCTGATCTTGCCGCAGCATAATCCCGTGATTTGCGCCAAGCAGGTCGCCACGTTGGACTTCATGTCCGGCGGCCGCGTCATCCTTGGCATCGGCGTGGGCTGGCTCCGCGAGGAATTCGAAGCCCTGGGCGTTCCCTTCGCCGAGCGCGGTGCCCGAACCGAGGAATACATGCACGCGCTCCGCGCCCTGTGGACGATGGACGCGCCGAGTTACGAGGGTCGCTTTGTCCGCTTCAAAGACGCCTACATGCGGCCGAAACCGGTGAACGGCACGGTCCCGATCGTGATCGGCGGTCATTCCAAGGCCGCCGCCGCCCGCGCGGGCCGGATGGCTGACGGGTTCTTCCCGGCCCGCGGCGCCTCGCCCGAGTTGCTGGCGGTCGTGCGCGGCGCGGCGGAAACGGCGGGGCGCGACCCTGCTGCTGTCGAAATCACCGCGAGCATGCCAGACGATCCGGCGGATCTGCCCGCGATGGCCGCGCGCGGCATTTCCCGGGTGCTGGTGCCTGTAACCAGCGTTGCCGGGCTGAAGCGCACGGCGCGCGGAGTCGAGGGGGTGCTGTCATGGAAAGACACGATCGAGAAATACGCCGGACTGTAACCGCGGGAGAGGACCGGCCCGCGAATGGACCGATCCCCGTTTCCCTACTTCGTCTCGAACAGAATCTTGACTTTCCGGCCAAGAATCAGCACGATCAGAAGTAAGAGGAGCAGATGGTGGTGCATCTCTCTTCTCCAGCGATTGGCCGGCGGGACCATACCCGCCGGCCATTTCGTTATAAGGGGAAAGCCTTAACCAACCGTTCACGCGGCCCGATTTCGCATCGCGGGAGAGGACCGGCCCGCGCACGGACCGATCCCCGTTTCCCTACTTCGTCTCGAACAGAATCTTGACTTTCCGGCCAAGAACCAGCACGATGAGACTTAAGAGGAGCAGATGGGTTGACATCTCTCTTCTCCAGCGATTGGCCGGCGGGACCATACCCGCCGGCCATTTCGTTATGACGGAAAAGTCTTAATCAATCGTTCATGCCGCCAGACGCTTTTCCCCGGCACATCCCGATGATAGACAGCGCCCGCATCATCAACGGGAGCGTCCCTTGCCCACGATCGTCGATCTCACCGCCCGCCAAATCCTCGACAGCCGGGGCAATCCCACCGTCGAATGCGACGTGACGCTGGACAGCGGCGGCTTCGGCCGCGCCGCCGTGCCCTCCGGCGCGTCCACCGGCGCGCATGAGGCGGTCGAACTTCGCGATGGCGACAAATCCCGCTATGGCGGCAAAGGCGTGCTGACCGCGATCCGCAACATCGAGGGCGAGATCCTCGAAGCCATCGGCGGCATGGACGCGACCCAGCAGGTTCAGATCGACAACATCATGATCGACCTGGACGGCACCCCCAACAAAGCCCGCCTGGGCGCCAACGCGACGCTGGCGGTTTCGCTCGCCGTCGCCAAGGCCGCCGC
>JAYWAX010000224.1:0-6032 GCA_043782125.1 Acetobacteraceae bacterium
CCATGCTTCTTGAACCAACTGATGCGCGCGCAAGGCGGCTTTGTTTGCGTGCCGCTGCTGGTCGGCATCGCCGCCCAACTGCCCTTCACTTTCGCGAGATAGGAGCCAACGCTGTTGACCTCGCCGTGCGCCGCGATCAGGCGTTTCATCTGATCGTCCACCGGGTCGAGGTGATCGAGGTAGTTGAAAACGTCCCAATTGAAGAACGTCATCACGTCGTGACCCGCCTTGGCCTGGGTTTCCGCTGCGGGCGTCAGCGCGAGCTTGCCGCCGGAACTGGTGATGAAATCGGCGGTAACGTCGACCTTGTTCTGATCGGCCCAGATTTTGACCTGTTTCTGCATGACTTCGTTGGCGCCGGGCACCCAATGGTCCCAGAAGCCGATGTTCAATTTGCCGGCCGCGCCGGCGGTGCGGATATGCACCAGTGGCAGAGCGGCCGCAGCGGCCCCAATTTTAACGGCCTGACGGCGCGAAACGGCGGATGTTTTTGGCATGTTAAGCTCCCTGTGCGGCCCGATGGCCTGTCTTACGGCGGCCGCCCTTCTGTAAGCGGGTGGCTCGGGCAGGACGTTAGCGTAAGGCGCGCCCGATCGGGAAGGAGGCATTCGGTCTGGGCCACCGTTGCCGCGGTGGTTTTGCGACATACCGGCGGAGCCAAGGATCCGCGGTTGCCAGGCCGTGCGGTCAGAACCTCGGCTTGGCCGCGGCGCCCACGATCCATCCGCGATCGTCGGCCAGGGACCACCAGGTCACGATCAGATGCGGCATTTCGGCGGACATGCGGATCGCCTGATCCGGTGCGCAGGCCACAAAATGGGTACAGCCCCATTCCATTGCGACCGCCGCCTGGTCCATGTTTCCGGAGGTACGAACCACGGGTAAATGCCGGTAGGGCGTGCCCGCCAGCCGCGCCTGTATGTCCGGTGGCGCAGAGTCGCGGCCATCGGCCAACGCAATCGGACCATCGGCGATCAAAACCGCGCGCTCGCTGGGGAACCGGCTCGCAACGCTGGGCGCGATACCCTGTTCGGCGGCCATGCGGGTAAGCAGCGCCCTGGTCAGGGCGATGCCGTGGAACGGGGCCTCGGCGGACAGATCGCGCGTCCCGCCGGAGGCCTTGGCGGCGCGCCCGGTGGGGGTCGCCTCGCCGCGTTCCCATGGCAGGCGGAACAGGTCGCGCATCGGGTGCGACAGGTCCGGCACGTAACGCGCGACATCCGGATCGTAGACGACCGTCAGAGTCAGGCACGCGCGGCCCTCTGCGCGCATCGCCTCGGACCCCTGGCGCAGAGTGGTGCCACTGGAACAGCAATCGTCCACCAGCAGGACACGCCGTCCCCGCGGCGGCGGCCCGATCCAGTGCATGGTCCCGGCGGTTTTGTCATGCCCCAGAAACGACAGCGGCAGAGCCAGAATGCCCGCCGCCATGGACGCGGGCACCAATCCGCCCCGCACGATGCCCGCGACGTCGTCCGGACCCCACGCGGCGGCGCGATCCAACAGCGCGGCGATCATGCCCTCGGCCCGGTCGTATCCGATGAAGACCGGCTTTCTCGCGGTGTCGAGACCTTTCCAGGCATCCGTCATTTCTTAAGGTCGATCCCGGCACGCCGGTTCACAAAATTCGTGACATAGGCTTTATCGATGGCGAGACCCGGTGGATAAACGCCGACGGCGACCATGCCGTTATAATATTCGGCCCATCTTTCCCGCGTCATCGCGCCAACGCCCAGTGACAGGGCATCGCCGGAATCGACGATACCATGGTCCTTCATCACCTGCCGCCCATAGGCCAGCAGGGCATCGTTCATTTCCGGATTGGCGGTCTTGATTGCCTTGTTCGCGGGGTCCGGGTCTTCGTAAAGGTAGGAATACCAGCCCTCCAGCGACGCATCGACGAAGCGCTGCACAAGATCGGGACGTTCCGTCACGATTTTCCGGCTGGTCGTAATAATGTTGCCGTAACCGCGATAACCGCCATCGGCGACCAGCAGCACCACCGGTTTGAATTTTCCCATTGCCTCGACCAGGAATGGCTCGGACCCCAGATAGCCCTGCTGTGTCATGGTCTTGTCGGCCAGAAACGGCGCCATGTTAAATGTGTAAAGTTTCGTTTGCGCGTCGGTATAGCCGTATTTCGCGGCGAGGAAGCGCCACCAGCCTTGCCTCGCGTCGGCGGCGATCGCGATGGGTTTGCCTTTCAGCGCCGCGAAACTGTCGTTGCCCTGGCCGGGATGGGCGATCAGAACGGCGGGGTCTTTCTGAAAGATGGCGGCGATCGCGACGTAAGGCAGGTCGTTTTGCACAAATTCGATCGCGCGGCCGCCGCCAAGGTTGAAGTCCAGACGGCCCGCCATCATCAATTGCATGTGGTTGACCTGGGGTCCGCCCTCCCGGATCGTCACGTCGAGGCCGTGCTTCGCGTAGATTCCCTTGGCGAGCGCCTGATAATAGCCGCCATATTCCGCCTCGGCCCGCCAATCGATGCCGAACACAATTTTGTCGGCGGCACGGGCGGGGGCAAACCCCGCGACGAACACAAGAGCCATCAGAAGGACGGACCAGGCGCGGCGCCAGCCATTGGCCCGACGAAGCACCGAATAGGAATTTTGCAGTCGCATGATTTGCCCTCTCTCCCGCTTCACCGGAAGGATAGCCGATGCCGGCGCGGGATCAACCGGACCCAATCTCCAGAACCAGTGCCGAATGATCGGAAATTCCGGCGGCCCGCTCGGCGTGGGAATAACCGATCGTTCCGATGCGGCACGCCAGCGGCGGGGAAACAAACGCGTGATCGACCCGAAACCCATTGCCGCGATGGCTGTACCAGGAGAATTCGCGCCCCTCCGGGAACCGGTCGCGCCAAAGATCGCGGTAACCGGCGGTTTCGATCCGGTCGATAAAATGGGCGGTGCGGTCTATCGCCCCCGGTTCGTCCACGAAGGCGCGGCAGGTGTTGAAATCGCCGATGGCGAGCGCGTGCCGGTTCGCGTGTGGCGCGGCGGCGGCGATAAGGGCCTCCCAATAGGGTATTTTGACCTTCAGGTTCGGCATGTAGATGCCGAAAACACGCACGCGGTCGAAGGTCGCGGTCAGCATCCGCCAGGGCTCCGGCACATGCGCGGCCAACAGCGCGGTGGACCCGGGTTTCCGCCGGGACGCGATCAGCACCCCATTGCGGATGCCCGGCGGTTCGACCGGGCTGAGCCAGCCGTAGCCCATGTCGCGCAACATGGCCCGCAGCCTGATCCCGGCGGCGCCGGAACGGTATTCGGTCAGCACCAGGACATCCGCCTGGTGGCGTTCCAATGCCGCCGCGATCGGTCCCAGCCGGGTACCGCCGCCCGCGCGGATGTTCCAGGTCAGGAGCCGCATTGGCTAAATATCATGCAAAAAACTCCGCGTTTCCTCCACGGCTTTGGCCAGCCCGACGCGGCGGACGGCGACGCCTTCGGGGAACGCCGACATCAGCCGGGTCGGCGCGCCCCGGTCGAGCAGCACGAAAACACCCCGGTCCGTCGATCGGCGGATCAACCGCCCAAATGCCTGCCGCAAACGAGCGCGAGCGATGCGGTCGTCCCAACTTCTTGGGTCGCCGCCGGACAAATGCACGCGGCGTTCGCGATGCAGGATATCTGGGCGCGGCCAGGGAACTTTCTCGAACACGACCAGCCGCAACGCCCGTCCCGGCACATCCACGCCGTCGCGCATCGCGTCTGTGCCCAACAGGCAAGAATCTTCCTCCGCCCGGAAGATATCGACGAGCGTGGCGTTGCCCATGGCGTCCACGTGCTGCGCGTAAAGCGGGATATTTTCCCGTTCCAGTTCCGGCGCGATGCGCTGATGCACCGCACGCAGGCGGGCAATCGCGGTGAACAAGCCCAACCCGCCGCCGCCCGCCGCCAAGAACAGCGCGCGGAACGCTGTGGCGAGCTGGCCGATATCCCCTTGCGTCACATCCGACACCACCATCACGCGTGTCTGCGCCGCGTAATCGAAGGGCGAGGCCACCGCGGCGCGGATCGCCGGCGATGGCAAATGCGGCGCGCCGACCCGGGCCTCGGCGGCAGCCCAGGCGAGTTCGGGGTCGCCCATTCCGGAGTCGCGAAGCGTGGCGGAGGTGATCAGCATCCCCTGCGCGGGTGCGGCCAAGGTCATCGCGAAAGGCACGGTGGGATCGAGCCAGTGACGGTGCAGGCCCACGTCGAAGTCCCGGTTCCCGTCGCGCCGGTCCAACCTGAAAAACTGCACATATCCCGGACGTTCGCCGCTTTCGCGCGGAGGCTCGGACAACGCCGCCAGCATCGCGCGCCAGGCACGCAAAGGCTGGATGGCGCGGCGGTCCAGCGAGCGGGCGATCGCCTCGATCCGCGTCCGGGTCTGGGTGTCCATGTCGTCGGCCTCATCCTCGGCGCGCGCGATCAGGCGGGTGCGCAGGACTTCCAGCGGTTCGGCGATACGGCCAAGCGCGCGGGCAAGCTGCGCAGCGGCTTCGTCGACCTGGCCGTTAAGTGGCGACACATCGCATTCCACCGATCCGTAGGGATTGGGGCGGGCGTTCGGCGTTTCGGCGGCGGTCCGGGCCAGCACCTGACGGCGGACAAGACCCAGAAAATTTTCCGTCGGGTTAACCCGGCGGGGTTCGACACCTTCGAGTTCCGGGCCTTCCTCGCCAAGGCGTGCGGTCCAGCCGGTGCCTGGCAAAGCGCGAGCGGCCTGGAGCGCGGCTTCCAGCGGCGCCATCAGATTGGGGCGGTCGGCGACGAGGTCTTCGACACGGCGTTGCAAACCGCGGGCACGGGTGCGGCCGCCTTCGGCGCCCAGCAGCCAGCGCCGGAGTTCGCTCGTTTCGAGGCCGGACAGGGTGGCGGAAAAGGCCCCGTCGGCCGCGTCGAAGACATGGTGGCCCTCGTCGAACACATACCTTGACGGCACCGCATTATCGTCCAGTCCGCCCCACGCCGCCTGAGCCATCACCAGCGCGTGATTGGCAACCACCAGTTTGGCCGTGCGGGCACGGCGGATCGTGTGTTCGATGAAACATTTTTTATAATGGGTGCAGGCGCCGTGAATACACTCGCCCCGGCGATCGGCCAAAGAGGCGATCAAGGTGGCGCCGTGCAGTTCCGCGAGCCAGCCCGGTAGATCGCCACCTTGAATGTCGCCGTCCTCGGACACGGCGGCCCAGCGGGCGATGAAGGCCAGCGGAATGATCTGGTTTTGCAGGAAGCCACCCGCGCTGTTGTTCACGGCTTCTTCCAAATTCAGCAGGCACAAATAGTTTTCACGGCCTTTGCGCACGACGGCGTTGGCGCGGCGCTCCGTCGGATCGGGCCAGATACGGGCGATCTCGGCCTCTATCTGGCGTTGCAGGTGGCGCGTGAAGGTGCTGATCCAGACGGGACCGTTGTTCTTTTCCGCCCAAACGCTGGCGGGCGCGAGGTAGCCGATGGTTTTGCCGGTGCCGGTGCCCGCTTCGGCCAGGACCAGATGCGGGTCGCCTTTGATTTCGCGCGGCAGGAAGGCAGCGGTCGCAGCGCCCGCGTAATCCGCCTGCCCCGGGCGTTGTTCGGCGCCCGCACCAAGGATGGCGGCCAAACGCGCGCGGGCCTCGGCTTCGGAAACTGGGTGGGCGGAAGGGGGTGGCGGGACGGCGGTTTCCTCGAACTCCGGCAGGCGGCGCCAGATTTTCAGACCGTCGATGGAAGGGGCGGCGGATGGATTTCCCAGCGCTTCCATGACGAAGGCGGCCCAGGCCCACCCCGCGCGCCCCATGCGTGCCGCGAGGCTGGCGGCGTCGCGGTTCATGGGCGTGCTTCGGCCGGTGGCGATGTGGTTCAGCAGGGCAAGCGCAAGGTCCGGCAGCATGGCCGCCTCGTCTTCAAGGCCGGGCGGCGGAGTGTCGAGATCCAACGCCAACGCAAGGCCCCGCGGCGTCGGGGCGGCGCTGTCCCCCGGGCGGACAAAGGCGAAGAGTTCCAGCAGATCGAAAGCCGGTCCGGGACGGAGCCCCAGGCGGCGAAAGGTGG
>JAYWAX010000225.1:0-2149 GCA_043782125.1 Acetobacteraceae bacterium
CTACGCGGACCATGACACGAATGGTTGGCAACCGCGGATCGTTATTTCCGGCCGCGGGTGCAAGGCCCCTGCGTGAAAGCACAACTTTGGTTCGCACCCTTTAGCGAGCCCATATCGCTATCATACTCCCCCGTATGATAGCATCGATATCAATATCCGCTTGGTGGTGTCAACGGATGCGCGCGCATCCCACGCCGCTCGCCAAAATCGTCATTGCCGGTCCCATGCCCATACCTCCCCGTTTGTAGGGCCGTGCTGGTGGCGGAGGCGCCGAACTACGAAATTATCCAAGACCGGGAGGCCCCTGCCGCGGCGCCCAGGCCGTGAAATATGTGCGGCGGATGGAGGGAATGGTGGAGGCGCCGATTATGTTGGTGTCCACGAGCCCGGAGCGGGACGACATGATCGTGGTCAGGGACCCGTTCGAGGGGTAACGGGTCATACTTCGGGGGGCGGCGGAGACATTCCCGACGCTACCGACGCTGACAGGGTCCGAGTTCGCCGCCCACATCGGCGCCGCGGCGGACGTTGCATGGCCTGCCTCGCTTGTCCGGCCCAGAAGGCGCTGTTCGGGATTGGCGCGGTCCGGCGAGCACGTTAGAAGACCCGGCGAACGAACGTCAGGGCCGGGCGCCCCTCGCCACCATGGCCGGCCGGGTTCGGCCAAATCCGGAACGGATCGACACATTCCGCTTATTGCCTCCGCCGCGACAAAGATCGAACCCCGAGCGACTGCCTGGGCTTGGCTGGTGCTGTGCGGATTGCTCGTGCTGTGCCTGGTCCACGGGCTGATTGTTACAGCCGGACTCCCGGCGCCGCCCGATCTGGACGCGCTGCGCGACATCGGCTTCGCGCAAGGGATTCTGGACGGGAACTGGTTCGGCGACCCCAGCTATGGCGGCGCACGCCGGTATTACCCGCCGCTGGTGCCCGCGCTTGCCGCGCTGGCGATCCGGATCGCGGGAGTCGAGGATGTGCCGCGGTTCTGGGTGGCGGTGGGGCCTTACGTGGGTTTGCTGCCGGTCGCAGCGTTCTTTGTGTTCGCGCGGGCGATGGCGGGCGCAGTGGTGGCGGCGTGTGGGACAGCGGTCTTCGTTCTGGTCAACGCGGCCAATGCCGATCCCTGGATTGGCGGCGGTTACGCGCCGTGGTTGCTGGTGCCGCTGGTCGCGCAAGCCGGGTTTCTGGCCGCCGCGACGCTGATCCACATGCGCGCCGGGCGAACCGCGTGGCTGGACGCGCCGATAATCGGTCTGACGATCGGCATGGTCTTCCTGGCGCATCCGGTGCCCGGAATCCTTCTGGGCGCGATCGCCGCCGCCGCCGTGGCCGCGGCGCCCAGGATAGGCGGAGGCGGGACGATTGGGCGGGCGGGCGCCTGGCTCGCGCTGACGGGGGCCTGCGCGGCGGTTCCGGCGGCGTTCTACGTCCTGCCTTTGCTGCTGGCATACCCTGCCGGGATCGTCCATCGCGCCCCCGGCGGCTGGACATCGCAGGCTTTGGACGGGGACTGGCGGGCACTGGCGGAAATGAACGCGCCATGGGCGATCGCCGCGATCGTCGTGTGGCGGTCGCACGGCTTACAACGCGGCGCCCGCGCGATCGCCGGCATCTGGATCGGCCTATGCCTCTTCGAACTGGGGCGTAACTTCGCCTGCGGCGCACCCGGAGAAGGCCAGGCGGTCTGCCGCATCGGCCGGGTCCCGGCGCATCATTTTTACTTGTACTTGCAGATCGCGGGCGCGTTTCTGATCGGCGCGGCGCTGCCGATCCTGGCGCGGCGGTTTCTGGCTCTGGGCTTGCCTCAAAGCGGCGGGCGGCTTGGGTCGCGGCGCCTCGTTCTGGGCATCGCCGCAGCCGCCGCGCTGGCCATTGGCGCGGCGGGGCTGCTGACCCGCGATTACGATCGCCGGGTCCGCGACCTCGCGCTGAACCACACGGATGGCTTCGTGATGGACCTGCCGGTCTATCGCTGGATTCTCCGCGCGGTGCCGCCCGATGGCGTTTTCGCGACCTTCGTTAACGGCGGTCGCGACGGCGATTTCGACTCGGCGGCCTTCACCGCGATGGCGGCGGGCCGGCGGCTGGTGGCGGCGCATGGCCTGTTCTCGAACCCCTATGTCGATTGGACAGCGCGCGAGGCCACGCG
>JAYWAX010000226.1:0-2148 GCA_043782125.1 Acetobacteraceae bacterium
CCTTGCCGTTGATGTCGAGTTTGATCACCGCTCGAACTCCCTGTTGTCTGGCGTTTTCTGGCGCCGGCCCGGATCGGGTCCGGTCCGGGCGAACGGATAGGATGGCCTGTCAGCCCAGAGACGGGCCGGGTTGATGCGACGCGAAAGAGGCTATCACGGAGGGCACGGAGAATGCACGGAGGGGCACGGAGATTTTTGGTAACTGCCCAGGTGGGCCTCACGGATCAGGCCTGTGGGCCATCTTGTGCGGAAAAGCGCCGCCGAATCCGCTCCAATCCGACCACGGACCTGATTCCCTGGCCCTGCCCTGGGCACGGCCAGAGAGGGTACCTGGGCCGTTACCCTGTGCGGGCATTGAACATTCATCTTGTCCTGACAATGTAAGTACAGTATGATGTCCTCCTGTAATACCGGCACGCTTTAAGGATTGATCCTCCCCCTCAACCGTCATGGCCCGGTCGAGCCGGGCCATGACGGGGAAAGGAACGGCGCAATGGGTCAATCTTCAGGCGCGCTGGCATAAGGAGACCACCATGACGCCTACACCGGAAAACCGGTCGGAGCGGGTTGACCTGAGGATGACCCCACTGGCCAAGCAAATCCTGCAACGGGCCGCGACCGCCGCGAACAAGACCGTGACCGAGTTTCTGCTCGATAGCGGTTTGCACGCGGCCTATGACACCCTCTCCGATCGCCGCGTCTTCGCGCTCGACCAACAGCGTTGGGATGCGTTCACGGCGGCGCTCGACGCGCCACCCATGGAAAATCCAGGTTTGCGAGCCCTGCTTGCCCGCAAGCCCGCGTGGGAAGCGTGACCGCCCGCATTCCCGGGCTTTCCCCACCAGTACCGCTCGATCCCGACCATGACCTGGATGCGTTCAATTCCGGGGTCGCGCCGCTCGACGGTTGGTTGAAGCGCCTTGCGCGCCACAATGAGGCGGAACATGGTTCGCGCACCTATGTCCTGTGCGCCGGCCGTCAGGTGGTCGGCTATTACAGCCTGGCGGCAAGCTCCGTATTGGCCGGAGCGGCAACGGGCCGTGTTCGCCGCAACATGCCAAATCCCGTGCCGGTCGTGCTGATTGGCCGGTTGGCCATCGACCGGACATGGCAGGGAAGGGGACTGGGCGCCGATCTCTTGCGGGACGCCGTGCTGCGTGTCGTCGCGGCGGGTGACACCATTGGTATCCGGGCGGTGCTGGTCCATGCGATTTCTCCCGAAGCCAAGGCCTTCTATGAAAAGCAGGGTTTTCGGGCTTCACCCATCGAACCCATGACGCTGATGATCACGGCGGGCGACGCCAAGAGAATGCTGGCCGCCAATCATTGAAAACCTGTAAGAGCCTGTTTGACCTTATGTTATTTGGCTTCGTAAGAAGAAACAAACCTCCTTCTTTGTGCCTTCGTGTCTTTGTGGTGAAATTCCTGGATGCTTCGAGGTCCGGAACGCCTGTTCAGGGGACCGTGACCGCGCGAGGTGCAATGAATACACCACAAAGACACGAAGGCACAAAGAAGACTCGGAAATATCCGGGCTCCCGAAGCAAAAGTCCTGTCAAACAGGCTCTGAGCCTCCGCGGTCTCCCAGATAATGCTTCGCGGTGCCGGAACGCAGCCGTGACCGGGGACCGGGCGCACGCGGGGACCGATGGCCTGACACACCCGCTCCGTCCTTCACGATCCCCCACCGCCCTTGGCGCGGCCCCCCGACATCGTGGAGGATGCCGCGACAGTGGAGGCTCCCCATCATGCGCGCACACAGTTTCGGCCCCCTCGGCACCGTCTCCACCCTCACTTTGGGCGGCGGCGGGCTGGGGGAACTCTGGGGCCCGACGACGCGGGCGGAATGCGTCGCCACCCTGCGCGCGGCGGTGGAGGCCGGCATCACGCTGATCGACCTCGCCCCCCGTTATGGCGACGGCAAGGCCGAACAGGTGTTGGGCGAGGCGTTCGGTGGCCGCCTGCCCGCCGGCGTGCGCGTCACCAGCAAGTGCAACCTCGGCAACCCACCCGCGGAACGGATCGAGCGCATCCTGCGCCAGTCGATCGAGGCCAGCCTGCGCCTGACCCAACTCGACCGGCTGGACGTGTTCTTCCTGCATTCCAACATCGTGCCGGATGGCGACGCGATGTGGTCGCGCGAGGACA
>JAYWAX010000227.1:0-6017 GCA_043782125.1 Acetobacteraceae bacterium
GAGGGCGGCGCGATGGGTCGATCGTTCGGCATCGCGCCATTACATAAGGCGGTAGAACCTATGCGCCGTATCGTGCAACAGCGCCGCCTTCTCGCCAGCCGACGCGCCGGCAGCGATGCGTTTGAACGCGTTCCACAGCATCGGATAGGAACACATGCCTTTATCCACTGGGAAATTGCTTTCGAACATGCAGCGGTTGGCGCCGAAATCCTCGATGCAGGCTTCCATGTAGGGCGCCCAGGCGGCGGCGAGTTCGCCGGATGAGGGGGGCAGGACATTTTCGTGGAAGTCGAAGCCGTTCACCACCATGGCCAGACCGCCCAGTTTCATATGGACGTTGGGGCAGGTGGCAAGCAGCTTCATGCCCGCGCGCCATGCCCAAAAAACCTCGTCGCGTTTGCCGCGGTAGGGACCGACGCCCAGTGGGCCGCCGACATGGTTCAACACGATCGGCGTGCCCGGAAAGGCGCGAGCCAGGTCCACGAGTTGATCGATCTGGGTGTGGTACAGCCATGCATCATAGCTCAAGCCGTGGCGTTCGAGCCAGGCGAAGCCGCGGCGGAACGCGGGTTCGGCCATCAGCCCGTGCGTCGGCGGCGTCGCCAT
Organism: Acetobacteraceae bacterium; assembly: GCA_043782125.1. Classification (GTDB taxonomy): domain Bacteria; phylum Pseudomonadota; class Alphaproteobacteria; order Acetobacterales; family Acetobacteraceae; genus Rhodopila. The sequence goes on from JAYWAX010000227.1 coordinate 607, forward strand.
GCTGGCGAGAATGCGGTGGTTGCGCGCGGTGATATGGCGGATGCCGCGAAAACGCCCCTGACCGGCGGCGGCGTGGGCTTTCAGAACGTCATCGACACGATCCCCCAGGGTGAAATCGGTATGCCCGACGATCCCGGCGCAAATTTTCGTCCGCGCGCCGCGCTTTTCGGCTTCGGCGGCGACCGAAGCAACGAATTCCGTTTCTCCGACGGGTTTCATCTCCTCCGGGCCGTCCGGCCGGTAAGCCCAGAAACACTGCAAGAACACAGTGGAAACGATGTTATGGCCGCTGTTCACGTCGGCCAAAAGCTCATCGAGAAAATACTTGTTGCCGGGATGATCCCACAGATGGTGATGCGGATCGACGATCGGCAGGTCCGGTTCGAGAATGTCTTCGCGCAGTTTCGCCAGCCAATCCGGGCGAGGCAGCGGGTGACGCAGGACAACAGGCGCGGTCATGGGCGTTTTCTCCGGTTCGATCAGGCGGCCAGGACGGCTTCGTTGCCGACGATGGTCGTGCGGTGCATCACCCGGCGTTCGGTCGGATCGTGCGGCGTGACGGCGTGGACGGTGCAGCGATTGTCCCACATCAGCACATCGTCCGGTTCCCAGCGGTGCTTGTACATAAAGCGGTACTGGGCCGAGAACCCGGTCAGGTCCTCGATCAGACGGCACGCATCGGGATCGTCCATGCCTTCGACCGCGTCGTTGTAGATCGGACTGATATACAGGGATTTTCGCCCGGTGACGGGATGGCGGCGCACCAGTGGCTGCCACGCCGGCGGCATTGCGGCTTGCTCTTCCTCCGTCAGCGGTTTCAGGCTGGCGAGTTTGTGCAGATTGCCAAAGTCGTGACGGGCGCGACGGCCCTCGATCTGGCGTAGCAGGCTGTCGGGCAGTTCGTCGTAAACCATGTACATATTGATGAATTGGGTCTCGCCGCCGGTGCGGCTGATTTCCACGCCGTGCAAAAGGGACCCGATGCAGGGCGTTTGGCGATAACTGCTGTCGGTGTGCCACATCTGGGCCAGCGACACTTGTTTCACGGTGGGATGCGAGGGCGGCATCAGGTTGCCGTCGTCGTCCACGTTGGAAACCCGGAAGATTTCCTTAACGGCGCGGGAACGGATGATTTTTTGGTGGAAGATTTCCGGTTCGCCGAAATACCGGGTGAAGGCAACGTGTTCCTCGTCGGTGATTTTCTGGCCGGGAAAGACGACGACCAAATGTTCCATCCAGGCATCGTGTACTGCCTGAAAGGTTTCCGGGTCGATGTCCTGGCGCAGATCGACGCCGCGGATTTCCGCGCCGATCGCCGGATGCAGGGATTTAACTGAGATTGTCATGCCGGATGCTCCGAGAATTCAAACCCCATGGCGCGTGCGTGATAAAAAATCCCGCCGTCCTGGATGATAAGGAATCGCGCCTGTTCGGTGCCGCCGTTGTGGTGCGAGTGGACGGACACCGGCGGTGTGATGGTGGTGGCCCAGGGCGACCAATCTTTGCGGCGTCCGTCGATGAGGGAGAAACAGTTCTCGCCACGGATGATCAGCGACACGGCCACGGAATTATGCCGGTGCGGCGGTTGCACGAAGCCGCCTGGCAGGGAGTTCATCGCCGCGGTCAGCGTCGGCAGGATATTCCGCGACGCTTCCTGGCGTTCCGCCGAAAAGATCAGCGCGGATCCGGCGATGCTCGAATCGCGTCCGATTGCGTATATCAGGTCGATTTGCCTGTCGATTTCGTCCGCGCGGTAATGCACGAGATCGGTGGGCGATTGGCCCGGTGCCGGCGCGCGCAGGTTTTCGAAGGCCAGTTGCGGTTCGTTGGTAACGAGCCACAGGACCCCCGTGGCTTCGGCCGTATGGGACGCGTGCTGCCCGCCCGGCAACACGAAAACATCGCCCGCCGACCAGGCGATATCCTCGGCGCCGCAATGGGTGACGCCGTTGCCCTGAATGACATAGGCGATGGTGCCGCTGGCGGCGAAATCGGTGGTCAGGGTTTCGCCCGCCCTGATCCGCGCGTAGTGGGCCAGGACCAACGGCGTGGTCGCGGGGAAATCGCAGCCCAGTACGGACGACAGATCGCAGGCGATCAAACCGGTGGGAGTCGCGTCATCCAGCGCGCGCAACGGTTCCTCGGTAAAGGCGTGATCCGGGACCGGCGGCAGAACAACGTTGAACGCGTTGCCCGTATTGAAGAAGCGTCCCCGCGCTTCGGCGCGTGTTCGCGGCGAGCTGGCTGTTTGTGCTGGCATCGCGGCGATGTCGCGCGGACGGATATCGTCGGGCATGTTCGTTGTTCCTTGGACGTTGCCAAAATTTTCCGCGCCGCGCGTGGCGCCGTCAAGCACGCGCGCCGCGCGTGGCGACGTCAAGCGCGATGGACGGTTCCCGCCCCGACCAGATATTTTTTCAGCACCGCCATGTCTGGATCGCAGCCGAGTCCGGGACCGCCGGGGACGGTCGTGCGGCCATTCTTCGCGACGACAAGATCGTGATAAGGACTGGCTTCCAGGTCGATGAACAGCCGCTCGAACGGCGCGTCCGGGGCCAGCGCGGCGTTACAGTGCAAGGACGCCAGGAAGCCCGCGCCGAAATAGGCGTTGTGCGGCACGACGCGGACGCCGAAGGCTTTCGCCAGCGCCGCGATTTCGATCATGGCGGAGGGTCCGCCGATCTTAATCACGCTTGGCTGTGCCACATCCAGCGCGCCGGCTTCGAATGCCGCGCGAAAATCGTGCAATCCGGCAGCATTTTCGCCCGCCGCGATCGGAAGTCCACCCTCCAGCCGCACCTGGGCGAGTCCCTCGTAATCGCCTGGCGGCCAGACCGGTTCCTCGAACCACGTCAGATCGTATTCCTCGACCTGGCGCGCGATGTCGATCGCCTGCCAGACCGTCCAGGGACAGTTGGTATCGACCATCAGCTTCGCGTCGCCGATGGCTTCTCGCGCGGCGGCAATTTCGGGCACCGTGATCTCGTGCAATTTGATGTCGCGATATCCTTGTGCCAGCGCGCGTTCGCAGGCGGTGGCGACCAGGCTCGCCTCGCCGTAACGGAGCAGGCTGGCATAGGCAGGCATCGACGCGGTGGGCGAGCCGCCCAACAGGCGCCATAGCGGCAGGCCTGCCGCCTTGCCCGCGATGTCCCACAGGGCGATGTCCATCGCGGACAGCGCGAAAACGTGCGGGCCATTGCGGCCGAAGCCATGGAACGCCTTGCTCAGGCGCAGGCGCAGACCGGCGATGTCGCGCGCGTCCTGGCCCAAAAGCGCGGGTGCGAGCTGGGTGTCCAGCACCGCCATGGTGGTGGCTGCGGCGGCGTGGCCAAATGCCTCGCCCCAGCCTTCCAGGCCTTGATCGGTGACGATCCGCAGCCAGATCGTGTTCATCGTCTGCCAGTTCAACCCGCCCATGACGGCGGGTTTGGCGCCCATGTCGAAGGGGGTCCGGGTCCAGTATGTCTCGACGGCGACGATCTTCATGGCGCGCTCCTGCGGTCCCTTCCGGTGTTGCCCGGTGTACCGGCTGTTTACAGGTATTCACCGGATGTTACCGCGACAACGGCGGCGGCGATAGCGCCGGGAGCCCAACCCGGCCGCGCGCGATGGTCCGGCCGCGCCGCTCCGCGACAAGATAAAATTCCCTTGACGCGATTTTTGGCTGGGACGATTTTCCAGAGCCGCGGAGAAGCCGCGTATTTCCGGAGAAAATATTATGAGTTTTTCGTTCAAATCCTGGCTGGGTCAGGTCACCACCGGCCACGGCGTCATGATCCTCGCCCCCACGCTGCTGTCCGTTATGTCCGGTGCCACCACCTGGACCACCGCCGCGCCGCTGCTGGTCGCGGGCGCGGTCGGTCTGGTGTGGCCCGAAAACACGGCACTGCGCACTGCCTCCCAGTCCACCGCGGCGGATGTCGCGAGCATGGTTTCGGCCTACCAGAGCCAGAAAAAAACCGGCTGACTCCGGCCTGTCGCGGCGTGCCGCGAGATGGGCTACAGGAAGCCGCATTCCGCGTTTTCACGAGTCCGATCCTTACCCCATGTCGCTGCTTGTCATTTCCGGCGCCACCCTCCGTCTCGGTGGCAGGCCATTGTTGGACGGGGCCGATCTGACGATCGACCCCGGCCGGCGCATCGGTCTGGTCGGGCGCAACGGCGCCGGCAAATCCACCTTGCTGCGCGCCATCATGGGCGATCTGGGCCTGGATGGCGGCGAGATGCGCTTCGCACGGAACGCCCGCATCGCCACCGTCCGCCAGGAAGCGCCAGAAGGACCGGCCAGCCTGCTGGAAATCGTGCTGGAGGGCGACCCGGAACGGCTCGCGCTGCTGGCGGAGGTGGCGCACGCCGATCCGCTGCGAGTCGCCGAAATCCACGAACGTCTGCGCGCCATCGGCGCCGATTCCGCGCCGGCCCGCGCAGCCACGATTCTCGCCGGTCTGGGCTTCGACGAAGCCGCGCAGGGACGGGCCGTGTCCAGCTTTTCGGGCGGCTGGCGCATGCGGGTCGCGCTGGCCACGGCGCTGTTCGCCAATCCCGACCTGTTGTTACTGGACGAGCCGACCAACCACCTCGATCTGGAGGCGACGTTGTGGCTGGAAACCTGGTTGGCGCGCTTTCCCGGCGCGGCGCTGGTCGTGTCGCACGATCGCGGTCTGCTGGACCGCGCGGTGGAGGCGATCGCGCATCTGGATAAAGGCAAGATCTCTGTTACGCCCGGCGGCTTCGACGAGTTCGTGCGCATCAAGACCGAAAAAGCCGCGCAGCAGACCCGCGCGGCCGAGCGGATCGCGGTCGAGCGCGCCCATATCCAATCCTTCATCGATCGTTTCCGTTATAAAGCCAGCAAGGCCCGCCAGGCGCAGGCGCGGATCAAGGCGCTGGCCCGCCTGCCGCAGATCGACATGGTGATCGAGGACACGCCCACCCGCTTCTCGTTTCCCGAACCGGCCCGGATCGCGCCGCCGATTCTGGCGTTGGACCGCGCCAGCGCCGGGTACGGCGGCGAGCCGGTCCTGCGCAACATCTCCCTGACCATCGACATGGACGATCGCATCGCGCTTCTGGGCGCGAACGGCAACGGCAAGTCGACACTCGCGAAACTGCTCGCGGGAAGGCTGGAACCCTTGACGGGCGAGGTCCGCCGCGGACCCAAATTGCGGGTCGGATATTTCGCCCAACACCAGACGGACGAGTTGATCGTCGAGGAAAACCCGGTCGATCACATGGCACGGGTGCTGCCGCGGGCGACCGAAACAATGGTGCGCTCGCAACTCGCCCGCTTCGGTCTGGACGCTGCGCGCGCGTCAACGCCGATCGCCAATTTGTCGGGGGGCGAAAAGGCCCGCCTGTTATTGGCGCTGGCGACCCGCGATGCCCCGCAACTCTTAATATTGGACGAA
>JAYWAX010000228.1:0-2142 GCA_043782125.1 Acetobacteraceae bacterium
AGTCATCCTTGCCAAAATCTCCTGCGATCTGCGTGACCGCGCGAAGTTTTTTGTCTTCGAAGGAGTCAGTCCGTTCGGGCCAGAAATTATCGATTGGATCGGACATCAGCAAAACCTCGATGCCCTTGGCGCGGAAACCCTCTAATTGCGGCGAGGTTTTCATCGCATCGACGGTATCGCCGGTCAGGTAATAAATAATGTCCTGGCCCGGCTGCATCCGGCCCAGATAATCCGCCAAAGACACGAATCCGTCCTGGCTGGAGGAATGGAAACGGACCAGCGGCAGGATTTCGGCGCGGTGTTCGGCGTCGTCCCACAGGCCTTCCTTCACGATCGGCCCGAAATTGCTCCAGAATTTGGCATAATCCCCGGCGTCTTTCGCGCGGTTCTTCAGTTCGCCCAGTACGCGGGAGATCAGCGCCTTGCGGATGCGGCCCAGAATGGGGGTGATCTGCAACATCTCGCGGGAGACGTTGAGCGGCAGGTCTTCCGTGTCCACGACGCCGCTGACGAAGCGCAGCCAGTGCGGCAGCAAATCGGCTTTATCGGTGATGAACATGCGCCGGACGTGCAACCGCAGATGCGAGTCGCGATCGCCCTCGACCACGTCGAAGGGTTTCATGCCGGGGATGAACAGGAGACAGAAATATTCGAGCATCCCCTCGGCGCGCCAGTGCAACGATGCCCATGGCTCGTCGAAAAAATGGCCGAGATGGCGGTAGAATTCCTTCAGATTCTCTTCGCTGACGTCGGCTTTCGATTTCCGCCACAGCGCGGTGCCTTCGTTGGCGGTTTCGTCTTTGCCATCGCGGGCGATGGTGATCGGCAGGGTGACGTGATCGGCCCATTTCCGGACGATGGTTTCCAGGCGCAATGGCTCCAGGAATTCTTCCGCGTCGGCTTTCATGTGCAGGACGATTTCGGTGCCCGCGGTGTCTTTCTCGGCCGCCGCCAGGGTGAATTCGCCGGCGCCCTGGGACGCCCAGACGAAGGCTTCTTCGGACCCGGCCCGTCGCGACGTGACTTCGACTCGGTCGGCCACCATGAACGCCGAATAGAACCCAACCCCGAACTGGCCGATCAAACTGGGCCGATCCTCGGGGTTGGTCGATGCGAGTTTTTCGCCGAAGGCTTTGGTGCCGGAGCGGGCGATGGTGCCCAGGTTGTCGATCAGGTCCTGGCGCGACATGCCGATGCCGTCGTCGGCGATCAGCAGGGTGCGCGCCAGTTTGTCCGGCACAATGCGGATTTTCGCTTCCGCGGGCGGGGCGAGTTTGGGATCGGTCAGGGCTTCGAAGCGGCGGCGATCGCTGGCGTCGGCGGCGTTGGCCACCAGTTCGCGCAGGAAAATCTCGCGCTCGGAATAGAGCGAATGGACGACGAGGTCCAAAAGGCGGCCGACCTCGGCGCCAAAACTGTGTTTTTCTACCTGGGTATCGTTCATCGGGGCCCTCCTTGCCGGGGGCCGATATGCGCATGGAACCGGCGGGATTCAATATGTGGCGTGGTTCAGGCTTTCGCGGGCGGTCCCGCCAGCAAGGCGGCGAGCACGCTGAGGCCTGCCAGCACGCCGAAGCAGATCAGCGAGGTTTCGTAGCCTCCGGTTGTGTCGCGCAGGATTCCGGACAACATCGGCCCAGATGCCTGTGCCAGCACCTGCACGGGCAGGGCGACCCCGCGGATGGCGCCATAGCTGCGGCGGCCGAAATAATCGGCCCAGGCGACGGGGAGCATGACGAGGAGGCCGCCGATGCCGAGACCGAAGAAAGTCGCGGCGAGGTAGGCGGAGCTTGCGCCGGAGACAGGTCCGTAAAGCAGGGTGGCGGCGCCAAGCAGCATGCCAACCGCGACGAGCTTGAACCGGACGGTCATGAAGCGCGGCAGGAAGCCGAACCCGAAGCTGGCGACGCCCGACATCAGCGAGCAGTAACTGACCACGGCACCCGCAGCCTCTGGGCTGAGGCCTCTTTCGATCAGAAAGGGGGCCTGATGCAGGCTGACTCCGGCCTGGACCGGGTAGGCGAGCAGGGTAAACAGCGACAGCAGCCAGAAGCCGCGGGTGCGCAGGGCCTCGGCCCGGGTGAAGGCGGGTTCGGGGATGGCGGGTGTGGCGAGGTCAATGGCGATCGGTGTGCCGCCGTC
>JAYWAX010000229.1:0-2141 GCA_043782125.1 Acetobacteraceae bacterium
GGGCTTGGTCGTGAAGAAAGGCTCGAACAGCCGCGGCATCACCGCGGCCGGAATGCCGCCGCCGGTATCGGTCAGGTTGAGTTCCAGTGGGCCTTCGGCTGTTCGCAGTCCCTCGATCCGCAACAGGCGGGCGTCGAAGGGCGTGTCGCGCATCGCGTCGCGTGCGTTGATGAACAGGTTGACCAGCACTTGCTCCAGCAGCACGAGCCGGCCCAGTACGGGAGGAAGATCGGAAGGGAGAATCGTTTCCACCCGGATACCCGCGCCCCGCAACAAGGAGCCCGCCAGTATCAACGCGCCGTCCACCGCTTCCTCCAGCCTCACCGGTTCCAGCAGACCGGTATCGGCGTGTCCGAAGATACGCAGATGCGCCGCGATGTCCCTGGCCCGCGCCCCTTGCGCGATGATGCGATCGAGGCGCGTGAGGGCGTCCTGTATCCCCTCGGCACCATCGGACAGGGCATCGCGGGCATTCTCCGCCGCGAGGGAAATCACCGCGATCGGCTGGTTGAGTTCATGCGCGAGACCTGTCGCCAGTTCACCAAGGGTGGCGAGCTTGGCGTTGTCGCGCACGCGATCGGCGATCCCGCGCTCCCGCGTGATGTCGGTCCAGTTGCCGATGATTTCGAAATCCTCCGCGGTTCCGCCGTTTTCCACGCTGGATGCCGCCGGGCTGGATGACGCCGGGCTGGATGACGCCGGGGACGCCAGGCCGACGAGGCGGGCGCGGTCACGGATCCAAAGGGGCGCCGGACCGGGCAGTTTGTATTCCATTTGTGCTTCGCCCGCCGAAACGACACGCGTGAGGAAGGATGTCATGGCGGCGCTGTCCGCGATGAGCTGTTCCACCGTCCGTCCGGTGATGGCGGGCGCGTTGTCGCTGATGAAGTCGAAACGGAATCGTTGATCCGCGCCGAACACGCCGCGGTAGACGGCGGTGGGCATGCCCGACAGCAGGCGGGCGACTTCCGCGGCACGAACCTCGGCCGCGTGCCGTTCGGTCGCGAGCGCGCCCGCCAGGGCGCGCCGGCGGCTGGCGCTGAACAGAAGCGCGGCGCTGGCGGCCAGCACGAGGCCGGTGAAACTCGCCGCCGCCGCGAAGGCGGTCCAGTGCAGATGGCGCAGGGGGGAAAGTTCCTCCGCGCGATCGACGGCGACGGCGATCAGCAGCGGCGTTCCGGGAATTTTCCGCCATGCCAGGACATGGTGCGTCCCTTCGGCGGTGGAAATGATTTCCAGTTGCCCGTCCTGTTCCCTTCGCGCCGCCGCGTCCGTCGCGATCCTGAGGGGCAGATGCGACCCGGCCCGCCCTGTTCCGCCCCGGGAATGGGCGAGCAGCGTACCATCGTCGAGCAGTACGAAAGTCATGTCGTGTTCGCCATGATTGTACCGCGCCAGGCTTGCCGACAATTCGCCCAGATCCAGGACGCAGAAGGCGATTCCGGCGAAATGGCCCGGCGCGTCGGTCAGGACGTGCGAAAATGTCAGGCCGGGCGGGCCATGCCCGTTCACCGTGTCGGGCCGGCCGATGAATATGTCGGAAGAAGAACGGCTTTGTGCCCGGAAATAATCCCGGTCCGCGACCTGGGTGGGCGCCGGGCCGTCCGGCGCGCCGGTGCTCCAGGTCACCTGTCCCTCCGCGTTCGCCACCGCGCGCAGCGTGACCTGAAAACGATGCAGCCTGGCTGATTCGCGCAGCCGCGTGGCGATATCGTTCGCCGTCACCTCGTCTCCTGTTCGCAACAATTTTTCGCGTATATCAAGTGAATACAGGGTGATGATGGTTCCCTCCATCACCCTATCCATCAATTGTTCCACCGCTTCCGCCGTGCCGCGCGCCCGATCATAAGCCCGGCGTTCCAACAGATGCCCTACATCGGCGACGATGACGATGGCCGTGAACCAGGCGGCGCAGATCAGCAGGGCGATGAGAAGCAAAGCGGGAAAGTATTTGCCTTCGCGCGCGGTTTCGACCAGTATTCTCATAAAATCGGGTTAAAAATCGTGATGAAAGCAAAAATCATACATAACATGCCGCCATATCGAAAGTATCCAGGGCAAGACACCTGGCGAGAAGACCGTTTCTCCGTCCGGTCGCCAGAAGGCCCGAATGAAGCCGCGCGTCCTCCGGGCGCGCCCGG
>JAYWAX010000230.1:0-5990 GCA_043782125.1 Acetobacteraceae bacterium
ATCGATCGGGACCAATTGCTCACCGCCTACCGGACCATGCTGCTGATTCGCCGGTTCGAGGAAAAGGCGGGCCAGCTTTACGGCATGCAACTCATCGGCGGGTTCTGCCATCTGTATATTGGCCAGGAAGCCGTCGTCACCGGCATGTCGATGGCGATCGGGCCGGGCGACGAGGTCATCACATCGTACCGCGATCACGGCCACATGCTGGCCTGCGGGATGGAAGCCCGCGGCGTGATGGCGGAATTGACGGGCCGCGCGGGCGGGTACAGCCGCGGCAAGGGCGGCTCGATGCATATGTTCAGCAAAGAAAAGAATTTTTTCGGCGGGCATGGGATCGTCGGCGCGCAGGTGTCCCTCGGCAACGGTCTCGCGTTTTCCAACTGGTATCGCGACAACGACCGGGTCTGCCTGACCTATTTCGGCGAGGGCGCGTCGAACCAGGGGCAGGTCTATGAAAGTTTCAACCTGGCGGCGCTGATGAAGCTGCCGACGGTATTCATCATCGAGAACAACAAGTACGGCATGGGAACGAGCGTGGAGCGCGCCTCGGCCTCGCACGATTTGTCGAAGAACGGCGCGCCCTGGGGCATCGCCAGCGCACAGGTGGACGGGATGGACGTGCTGGCGGTGAAGGCGGCGGCGGACGTCGCGGTGGCCGCATGCCGGGCAGGCAAAGGCCCCTATCTGCTGGAGGCCAAAACCTATCGTTACCGCGGCCATTCCATGTCCGATCCAGCCCGCTACCGCCCTCGGGAAGAATTGCAGTTGATGCGCACGCAGCACGACTGCATCGACCACGCGCGGCACCAGTTGGAACAGCTCGGGGTGGAAGAAGCCGCCTTCAAGGCGATTGACGACGAGGTGAAGGCGATCATCCAGGACGCCGCCGACTTCGCCCAATCCAGCCCGGAGCCCGATCCCGCCGAACTCTGGACCGATATCCTGGTGGGGGGCTGACGCATGGCAACACAAATCCTGATGCCCGCGCTGAGCCCCACCATGACGGAGGGTAAACTCGCGCGCTGGCTAAAAAATCTGGGCGACGACGTGCGCGCAGGCGATGTTCTGGCGGAGATCGAAACCGATAAGGCGACGATGGAGATCGAGGCGGTCGATGCGGGCAAGCTGACCCAGATCCTGGTGCCCGAGGGCACCGAAGGCGTGGCGGTCAACACCCCCATCGCGGTGCTTTCGGCGAATGGCGAGGCGGTGACGATGGCGCCCGTCGCGGCCCAGAGCGCACCCACTCCCGTCGCAGGCCAGCTCGTTACGGTCGCCGCGCCTATGGCCGTGCAGGCGGTCGCGCCCGCCGCCGTCGCGATGGCGGCCGAAAAAGACTGGGGTCCCACGGCGCCGCTGACCGTCCGCGAAGCGCTGCGCGACGCCATGGCGTTGGAAATGCGCGCCGACAAGGATGTCTTTCTGATTGGCGAGGAGGTCGCGCAGTATCAGGGCGCCTATAAGATCAGCCAAGGCCTGTTGGACGAATTCGGGCCGAAACGCGTCATCGACACGCCGATCACCGAACATGGGTTCACCGGGATGGCCGTCGGCGCGGCGTTGAACGGATTGAAGCCCATTGTGGAATTCATGACTTTCAACTTCTCGATGCAGGCGATGGACCAGATCGTCAACTCCGCCGCCAAGACGTTGTACATGTCTGGCGGGCAGATGGGGTGCCCGATCGTGTTCCGCGGGCCAAACGGCGCGGCGTCCCGCGTCGCGGCGCAGCACTCGCAGTGTTATGCCAGTTGGTATGCGCATGTCCCCGGCCTGAAGGTGGTGGCGCCGTGGTCCTCGGCCGACGCAAAGGGGTTGTTGCGCGCCGCGATCCGCGATCCGAACCCGGTGATCGTGCTGGAGAATGAAATACTTTACGGTCAGACCTTCGACTGCCCGACCGATCCGGATTTCGTGCTGCCGATCGGCAAAGCGAAAATCGAGCGTTCCGGCACCCATGTCACCATTGTTGCGTTCAGCGTCATGGTCGGTGTGGCCTTAAAGGCGGCGGAGATTTTGGCGGCTCAGGGCATTGAAGCGGAAGTCGTCAATTTGCGCTCGCTGCGGCCTCTGGATACGGACACCGTGATCGCCAGCGTGAAGAAAACCAACCGCCTGGTGACGGTGGAAGAAGGCTGGCCCTATGCGGGCATCGGTGCCGAGGTCGCGATGCGCGTGATCGAAGGCGCGTTCGACTGGCTCGACGCGCCCCCGGTGCGGGTGCATGGCGCGGATGTTCCCCTGCCCTATGCGCTCAATCTGGAGCGCCTCGCGCTGCCGCAGCCCGAATGGGTTGTCGACGCCGTGACCAAATTAATCTGAGCGGGGAGCACGCATCGTGGCCACCAATATTCTGATGCCGGCGTTAAGCCCGACGATGACCGAGGGCACACTGGGACGCTGGCTGAAAAAGGAAGGCGACGCGGTCAAGGCAGGCGACGTGATCGCGGAGATCGAGACCGATAAGGCGACCATGGAGGTCGAGGCGGTCGACGAGGGGATTCTGGGCCGCATTCTGGTCGCGGACGGGACCGAGGGGGTCAAGGTGAACGATCCCATCGCGATTTTGCTCGCGGTGGGCGAAGCGGTTCCGGCGGCGGGAACGGTGCCCGCCGTGGCGGCGCCAGTGGCCGTGCCCGTGGCCGTCGTGGCACCGGCGTCTGTCGCGGCGCCACCGGTGTTGGCGGCTCCGATCGCCGCCGTTCCTTTGGCGGGCGCGCATGGCGAACGCGTGTTCGCGTCCCCGCTGGCGCGCCGGATGGCGGCGCAGGCGGGGATCGAATTGTCGGCGCTGACAGGCAGCGGACCCGGCGGACGGATTGTGCGCGCGGATATCGAGGCCGCCCAGAAAGGCGGACCCGTGGTGGCGCCGGTCGCAAGCCCCGCGCCTCCATTGCCCGCACCTCGCATTCCCGCGCCACTCCCGGCCGCAGCGATTGCCGCGCCGCATCGGGTGGTGCCGCATACGTCCATCCGGAAGGTCATCGCGCGGCGGTTGACCGAAGCGAAATCGACCATTCCGCATTTCTACGTGTCGATGGACATCGAACTGGACGCGATGATCGCGATCCAGGACGCGCTGAACGCGAAATCCCCCGCGCGCGATCAGCCGGGGTCGTATTTCATCACCATCAACGATGTCGTCATCAAGGCCACCGCGGCAGCCCTACGCCGCATCCCCGAGGTCAACGCGAGTTGGACCGCCGACGGCATGGTGTTTTACGACGATGTCGATATCAGCGTCGCCGTTGCCATTCCCGACGGGCTGATCACGCCGATCGTGCGCAAGGCCGACCAAAAAGGTCTGCTGACGATCAGCCGCGAAATGCGCGATCTCGCCACGCGCGCACGCGCCGGGAAGTTAAAGCCCGAGGAATTTCAAGGTGGCGGCTTCTCCATCTCCAACATGGGCATGTTCGGGGTGAAGGAATTCTCCGCCATTATCAATCCGCCGCAGGCCGCGATCCTCGCGGTTGCGACGGGGGCGAAACGGCCTGTGGTCAAGAACGGCGCGCTGGCGATCGCGACGGTGATGACCTGCACCTTGTCGGTCGATCATCGCGTGGTCGATGGCGCGTTGGGCGCGCGCTGGCTGCGCGAGTTCAAAACGATCCTCGAAGATCCGTTGAGCCTGATGCTATAGGCGCGTTCCGGGGTGTTGCGTTTTCCGGAACCTTTCTCCGTGGTGGTTCCCGGGTCCGTTGACGATCCGCGCATCGGCGTGGAACGAGGTTTTGGTCCCCCAACCCATGTCATGTCCGCGACGCCCATCGCGCGTCTGGGCTGTGCGTCCGGCGCCACGATTGGCGCGAAACCACCCAGCGATCTCCAGCGGACCGCCGTCCCGTTCGGACGCACCGGCGAAATTCTGGCATGGCGGGCGCGATGACCCAACCTGGTTTCACGCCCAGGCCCGCCACGCCGGCCGATCTGCCGGATATTGTGCGCCTTGTCCGGGGACTGGCCGAATACGAACGCGTTCTGGACAAGTTCGTCGCCACCGAGGCCGATTTTCGAACGATGCTGTTCGGACCGGTCCCCATGGCTCATGCCATGCTGATCGGCCCCGAGGCCGGTCCATCGGCCGGAATCGCGTTGTTCTATTATAAGGTTTTCACATTCACCGCGAAACGCGGGATATTTCTGGAAGACCTCTTCGTCGAACCCGCCCATCGCGGCAAGGGCCTTGGTCTGACGCTGCTGCGCCATTTGGCCGCCCGTGCCAAAGCCGAGGGATGTCCGCTCGTCGAATGGCACGTCCTGAACTGGAACCACCCCTCGATCGCCTTTTACGAGCGCATTGGCGCGATCGAAGTGAAAGACTGGCAGGTCCGGCAACTCGCCGGCGCGGCGCTGACCGCGCTGGCAGAAGGAGTATCGCCCCATGGCTGAACAAGCATTCGATCTGATCGTCGTTGGCGGCGGTCCCGGCGGCTATGTGGCGGCGATCCGTGCCGCCCAACTCGGTATGAAAACCGCGTTGGTCGAGCGCGAGCATTTGGGCGGCATCTGCCTCAACTGGGGCTGCATCCCGACCAAGGCGCTGCTGCGCACCAGCGAAATCAATCACCTGCTGCACCACGTCCAGGACTTTGGATTTTCGCCGGTGACGGCGGCGTTCGATATCGCGGCGGTGGTGAAACGCTCCCGCGGCATCGCCAAGCAATTATCCGCCGGCGTGACGCATTTGTTACGGAAAAACAAGATCACCGTGTTCGATGGGGCCGGAAAGCTCGCAGGGAAGCAAATTCTCGCAGTGGAAAAGGACGGCAAACCGGTGGCGGTGCTGAAGGCCCCGCATATTATCCTTGCCACCGGCGCGCGCGCGCGGCAATTGCCGGGGATCGAGGCGGACGGGAAGCTGATCTGGACTTACAAGGAAGCGATGGTGCCCACCGCGATGCCGAAATCGCTGCTGGTCATGGGGTCCGGCGCGATCGGCATCGAATTCGCCAGTTTTTATCTCAATCTCGGCGTCAAAGTCACTGTGGTGGAGGTTCTGCCACGGATCCTTCCGGTCGAGGACGAGGAAATTTCCGCCTTCGCGCACAAGGCGTTCGTTAAGCAAGGCATGACGATCCTGACCGGCGCCGCAGTGAAGGGCGTTAAAAAGGCGGCGGACAGTGTCACCGTGACGGTGGAATCCGGCGGCAAAACGCAGGACATTACCGTCGATCGTGTCATCTCCGCGGTGGGGATCGTCGGCAATTTCGAAAACCTCGGCCTGGAAGGCACCGGCGTCAAAGTGGATCGCACCCATGTCGCGATCGACGAATGGTGCCGCACCGGGGAGCCGGGTATCTACGCGATCGGCGATCTCGCCGGCCCGCCCTGGCTCGCGCATAAAGCGAGCCACGAAGGCGTGCTGTGCGTCGAGAAAATCGCGGGTCTGGCCGACACGCATCCGATGAAGGTGGAAAACATTCCCGGCTGCACCTATTGCCGGCCGCAAATCGCCTCCATCGGCCTGACCGAGGCGCGCGCGAAAGACGCGGGATATACAGTCAAAGTCGGGCGTTTCCCCTTCATCGGCAACGGCAAGGCCATTGCCATGGGCGAGACTGAAGGCTTCGTGAAGACCGTCTTCGATGCCAAGACGGGCGCCTTGCTGGGCGCGCACATGATCGGCGCCGAAGTCACCGAAATGATCCAGGGTTATGCCGTCGCGCGCACGCTGGAAGCGACCGAGGCCGAGCTGATGCACACCGTCTTCCCGCACCCGACCATCAGCGAAACGATGCACGAATCGGTGCTGGATGCCTACGGCAAGGTCATTCATATGTGATCGGCGCCGGATCGCCTCGCCTTGTTTGCGATGACGGGGCCGCAAAAATTATCTTGACATAATTCCTTTTATGTGAATAATAAGCTTCATTAGAGGCGCACATTCTGGCTTGCCTGGTATTCGAAACGTCTGACATTATCGCCCACCGGCCCCTGAGCCGCGCGGCGCCCAGTTCTTCCGCCGTATTAAGGATGAATTCCGG
>JAYWAX010000231.1:0-5988 GCA_043782125.1 Acetobacteraceae bacterium
GGAACCCTTTCAACCGCGATGTGTGCGCGTCCATTTCGAACTGGAATTGCAGGGGCACAACGAGAGCATTTTCAAACACCAGTTTTTGCAGGCGGGCGAAAGCGCGTTTCCGTTCGGGTATTCCCTGGTCCTTCCGCGTATCCGTCAAAGCCCAGGCCAGTTCTGGCACCGGATCGGCGCGGCCAGCATTGTAAAATGCGTCCTTTCCAAACAATAGCTGATAAGTCTGGGTGGGATCGGGGCGGCCGGTCCAGGTGCTGAGATAGGCGTCGTGCTTTTTCTCCACGAAGAACGCGGTGGTCGAGCTGGGGATAATGCCGTTGGTGAATTTCGCGCGGATACCGGATTTCTGGAGCTGCTCGATCAGGACTTCTTCACGTTGCACCGCGCGTTGATCGGAGGTGCCCTGGATATCCAGTTCGAAGCCATCCTTATATCCGGCCTCCGCCAGAAGGCGGCGGGCTTTTTCAGGGTCGTAGGGGTAAAGGCTGGCGGCGTCCTTGTCGTACGCCCAGTGCGACGCGGGAAGCATCAGATGAGCAGGCTCCGCCAGACCGTTGGCGGTGGCTTTGTTGAACGCATCGCGATCGATCGCGTGGTTCAGGGCTTGCCGGACGCGGACGTCGTTCAGCGGTTTGCGGCCGTAATTGAGGTAGATCTGCACGCACCACAGGGTCGGGCCGGTAACCGGCACCAGATTTTTCGCGCGGTCGATAATGGCTTTTTGTTGCGGGGAGAGAAAGAAAACGAAATCGTTCTGTCCCGCGACAACGGATCGCAGGCCGGTGCTGACCTCGACGATGGTCGCGATCTCGATGCCATCGACGTAAGGCAACCCGGGCTTCCAATATTTTCCATGGCGCGCGACGATGACCTTTTCGTTGTCGGACCACGAAACAAACTTCCAGGGGCCGGACCCGACGGGCTCGCGTCCCAGGCGGGCACCGCGTTCGGTGGCGGCGGCGGGGGAAACAATCATGCCCGCGCGGTCAGAGAGAATAAGCGGCAGCGCGGTGTCCGGCTGGGTCAGATCCAGCGTAACTTGCAACGGTCCGGTGACGCGGACGTCGCGAACCGAGGCAAGATCGGGTTTCACGTTCGACATGGCGCCGCCACGGGCGCGGTCGAGATTGAATTTCACCGCGTTGGCGTCGAAGGATGTGCCGTCGTGGAAGACGACGCCAGACCGCAACTCCAGGACCATTGTCAGGGGATCGGGAAACGACCAGGCGGTGGCGAGGCCGGGACGCGGTTCCAGCGTCGCGGGTTCCCATTCCACCAGCGTATCGTACAACGTATAGAGATACACGTGATCGCTGCCCGCGGTGCCGGTGACCGGGTCGAGCGAGGAAGGATTGGTGGGTGCCGCGACACGAAGAATGCCGCCGCGTTTCGGGGTGGTTTGCGCCCGCGCCTCGGTGCCAAGCCCGGAAGCCGCGCCCACCAAAGCCAGAAACGCCCTACGTCCTGGGCTTATCATTTGCAATTGACTCCAATCCGCGTGTCGTTCAACCGGTCACTGCCGGTGGGCAAATAAGGTGGCAGGTTCATTATGCATCCGGGACGGAAAGCGTAGACGTTGGATCGGGTCATAACGGGAATGTGCGAGACCTGTTCGGTCATGACGCGGGAAACATCTCGCAGAATGGCGACGCGTTTGGGGTCGGACGCGTCGAGCAGACGAGCCTCGCGCAGCAGCCTGTCGATCTCTGGCACGACGGCGCCGCCCGCGTTGACAGAGCCGCCGGTGCCGCCGACTTCCTGGAAGGTTTGTAGCGGGTCGCCTCGCCCGCCCCAGCGGCCCATGAACATGTCGCCGCGTCCAGGGGCTTTATGGAAAAGCGTGTATTGCGATACGTCGACGATATCGAATTTCAGCCGGATGCCCGATTCCGCCGCCATGGCCTGGATCGCCTGCGACAGCAGCTTGTATTCGCTGGTGTTCAGGATCAACCACGAAATGTCGATGCCATCTTTATATCCGGCCTCGGCCAGCAGAGCCTTGGCCTTGGCGGGATCGTAAGGGTAGAGTTTCTCCAGTGCCGGATCGTACAGCGGGGACGCGGCCGAATAAAGTTGCACCGTCGGCTTCGCGGCGCCAAAGCCCAGTGCCCCGGCGATTTCGGCGCGGTCGAGCGCGTACATCAGGGCCTGACGCACCTTGAGGTTGTTCAACGGCGGACGGCCGCCGTTCGGATAAATATCCCAGACGCTGTCTTTTTCGTTGACCTGGACAGTCAGACCCGCGGCCTTGGCGTCGGGGATTTGCCGCGGGTCGATCAAGGCCAGATTGATCTGTCCGGATCGCAGCGCGTTCAGACGGGCGGCCGCTTCAGGGACGAAATGGTGCTCCATCGTGGCCGGCCGGCCCTCGATTCCGCCCCAATAAGCATCGAAACGTTCCGTGATCGTGCGAACCGCAGCGTCGAAGGATTTCACGCGGTACGGCCCGGTTCCAAGCGGTTTCAGGCTGGCGCCAAACGCATCCGCCGTCAGCGAAGCCGGGCTGATCATCATCCCGCCCTGGGCCGCCAGCAAATACGGCATCTGGCCATTGGGCTCATGCAATTTCAGGCGGATGGTATCGGGGGAAATCACCTCCACCGATGCAATGCGGTTGACGGTGTCGAGGATGGTGGTGCCCGCGCGGCTGCCAAGCGCTTTTCCGCGCGCGAGATTGGCGGCGACAGCAGCGGCGTCGAATTTGGTGCCATCATGGAACGTTACGCCTGGACGCAGAGTCAAGGTGAACGCAGTCAGATCTGCGTTGTATGTCCAGGACAGCGCCAGTTTCGGCACCAAATTGCCGGGCGCGTCCAGACCCACCAGCGAGTCGTAGATCGCGATCATCGGCAGTTGCGCCAGGCCGCTGGTGCTCTGCGGTTCCGCCGGGTCCAGCGATTGGTTGCCGGAGGCGTCGAAGAAAATCAGTGCCGCCTTCGTGTTTGCCGGTGACTCCGCAGCCCAGACCGGCGCGGTCGAACCCAATGCCAAACAGCCCGCCAACAGACGGCGTGCCAAAACGCGCATGCGAAACCCCCAGGACATTCCGTTTGCACGTACCATGCTCCGCCATGGCGCCAGTGTCCATGAACAGTCCAGAGTCCCGCGTTGCCACGGGCGCCGCTTATCGGCCATCGTCGCGGGCGTTGGAGGGGCTGGGATGGCGTTATTATCGGGATTGCGGGTCGCTCAGGTGGGATCGGGACTGGCCGCCGCCGTTTGCGGACGATTATTCGTGGATCACGGGGCCTCGGTCGTGTGCCTGGGCGCGGATGTTTCCACGCCACTGGCAGCGCATTTGAACGCCGGGAAGGAACCCGTGGGGATCGACGGGATCGCGGCGGCCGATTTGATTTTATGCCAGGACTGGGCGGGCGATTTACGCACGCATAATCGGCAGGCGCCCCTCGTGACGATCTCCGCGCATGGCGCGACGGGGCCGGAGGCGGACGATCCGGCGACGGACCTGACGCTGTTGTTTGCCAGCGGGATCGCAAAGCTTCTGACCGGGCAGGTCGTCGATCTGGCCGAAGCGCCAATGCGTCCGGTGGGCGAACAATCGGCGTTCATTGCGGGGCTCGCGGCGGCCTGCGCGGGAATGCACGCAGTGCTGGCGCCGGCGCCGGGCGCGTCGGTCGATGTTTCGATGCGGGAGGCGTTGGCCACGCTGGCGATCACGGAACTGACACGGGCCGGACTGACGGGCCGGGAAGCATCGCGAAAACGGCTGACCGACGGGAATGGCGCGACGGTGTGCATCCTGCCGGCCCGCGACGGGTATGTCGCGATCTCTCCGCGCGAAGACAAACAATGGGCATCGTGGCTGACCGCGATGGGCGCGCCGGACTGGGGGGCGGAGCCGCGCTTTGCGGCGAAGGCGGACCGTGTCGCGAACTGGGACGCGCTGCACGCGCTGATGTCCGGGTGGAGCCAGGCGCACGGCAAACAATGGATCGCGGATTTGGCGCAGGACGCACATGTGCCGAGTTTTCCGCTGCGTGAATTGCCCGAGCATTTTGAATCGAAGCAGCTCGCGCATCGCGGATTTTGGCGGGAGACGGCAGTGGGCGGCAAGACGGTGCGGATGCCCGGCTCGCCGTTGGGGCTGTCCTTGACGGCGGGTACAGGGCGAGCGGTCGCGCGGGGGACCGGGACGTTGCCGTTGGCGGGTGTGCGGGTGTTGGATTTCAGTTGGGTCATCGCGGGGCCGACGGCGACTCGTTATTTGGCCGCCATGGGCGCCGAGGTGATTAAGGTCGAGGCTCCTGGGCGTGGCGATCCAGGTCGGGGGTCGGAGCTGCATACGGTGCTGGGTCAGGCGAAGAAGGCGATCGTGCTGGATCTGAAACAGCCGAAAGATCGAGAGGCGGCGAAGGCGCTGGCGAAAACCTCGGATATTCTTGTAGAGAATTTCGCGACGGGGGTGATGGACCGGCTCGGGTTGGGGGCGGAGGCGCTGCGAACCGAAAATCCGGATTTAATTTATGTCTCGGCTTCCGGGCTGGGGCGTACGGGGCCGGAAGCGCATGCGGTCGCTTATGGAACGTTGTTGCAGTGTTACGCGGGATTCGCGGGGTTGAACCGGCATCCGGACCTGCCGCCTCGGGTGGGGTTCGCGTGGCTGGATCCGATGTTGGGGATGATGCTGGGGTTCGCCAGTGCCGCGAGCCTGTGGCGGCGGCGAACGAATGGCCAGGTGGCGCGAGTCGATTGCTCGATGATCGAGGCGCTGCTGTGGACATTGTCGGCGCCGTTGTTGGCTGGGCAGATCGGGCCGGCGGCGGCGCCCGTGGGGAATTTTTCGGGGTCCTTCGCGCCACATGGGGCCTGGCGGTGCGCAGGGGAAGATGCGTGGGTCGCGATCGCGGCGCGAGACGGCGCGGACTGGCGGGCGTTGTGCGGGGTGGTGCCAGGGTTGTCGGGGTTTGCCGGGTTCGGCATCGCGGAGCGTGTGGCCGTGGCGGAGCAGATTGGCGGGGTGTTGGCGGCGTGGTGCGCGGACCGGGACGCGGCGGAAGTGGCATCGAGCCTGACCGCGGCCGGGATTCCGGCAGCGAAACTGGCGGGTTCGGCGGATTTGCTGGCCAGCGCGCATCTGCGCGCCCGGGGGTTTTGGGACGGCCATGCGCGCGGGGTGCTGCCGGGTCTGCCTTGGTGCGCCAGCTTCGGGCGGGCGTTTGGGCCGGCACCCGCTTTGGGGGCGGATACGGAGGCGGTGTTGCGGGAGATCGAGCACGAAAGCGCGCGACGTCTCGCAGCCCTTGGCGGCAGTGAGCCCATGCTGGAGGTCCCTCCCCGGTGACGCCCGGAGCCCGCATGATCCTGGTCGATAACCTCGATCTGGGCTAATCGTTTCCGCGGCAACGATGCCTCCCTGGCCGGTTTGCCGAACTTTGGACGCCGGTTGGCTCACCCGTTTGCGATTGGCGAACTGGCCTTGGGCAGTTTACGCAAAAGAGACCGCTTCACTCAGCCGCCATCGCCATCGCCGGTGGGTGGTTCAGCAGCGCCAGCAACTCCGTCCGTTTGGCCGCGGCTTTGGCGCGGGCGTTGTCCTTAACAGGTCCGAACCCGCGGATGGTATCCGGCAGGCTGGCAATCGCCACGGCGGTGTCCATGTTGTCCGGCCGTAACGTGGACAAAACATTGTGCAGATCGGACGTGTATTGTTCGATCAACGCACGCTCGGCCTGGCGTTCGGCCTGACGGCCGAACAGGTCCAAGGCAGTGCCGCGCAGGAATTTGCCACGGCGCAGCACGCGGAACAGCGGCATGGCGAGCCAGCCAGGGATCGCGACTTTGTTCCGGCGGCCCGTGCGCGGGTCCATCTTGGTGATCAGAGGGGGAGACATATGAAAAACCACGCCGGCGGCATGGGCTTCTTTCACGTGCAGGCGGGCGACTTCGTATTCGTCTTTATAGGCCATCAGGCGGAACAGGCCCTCCGCCACGGCGCGGGTCAGCCGGCCCGGCGCGCCGGTCTGC
>JAYWAX010000232.1:0-2135 GCA_043782125.1 Acetobacteraceae bacterium
TGCGCGCGGCGGCGGGCGATCCCGTTGCCGCCGTGTTCGCGACCCGATGCCCGCCTGGCGGAATGGTAGACGCAGCGGACTTAAAATCCGCGGTCCGTAAGGATGTACCGGTTCAAGTCCGGTGGTGGGCAGTCTTTTGCGAGTCGAATTCGCCAATGGGAGTCGCCAATGGGCGTCGCCGGTGGGATTCGCCAATCGGATTCGCCGGTGGGACTCGCCCGTCAGGTCAGCAATCCCTGCCCAGACATGCTGACGCAGGAATCCCCGGCAACGATGAAATGATCGTGCAGCACAATCCCCAGAACTTGCAGCGCACGCCGCACCTCCCGCGTCATCGCCACATCGTCGCGCGACGCCGAGTCGGTGCCGCTGGGGTGGTTGTGCGCCAGAACCACCGTCGAGGCATGCAATTCCAAGGCCCGCCGCGCGACCTCCCGCGGATACACCGGCGCGCGATCGACCGTGCCGTGGCCCATGACCTCATCGGCGATCAGGCGCGCCCGCGCGTCCAGGAACAGGACATGAAACTGCTCGGTCTTTTCGTGCCGCAGCATCGCGCGCAGGTAATCGGTCAGCGCCGTCCCCGATGCGAACACCGGCCGCGCCGCCAATTCCCCCCGCAACAGCCGCAGCGCCGCTCCCTGGGCCAGCTTCAGCGCCGCAACGCCGCCATCGCCCAGTCCGTCGATGGCGCGCAAAGCCTGCGGCGAGGCGGAGACAACAGCGCCGAATCCGCCGAACCGGTCCAGCAGCGCCCGCGCGATCGGCTTCGTGTCCCGCCGCGGCAGCGCCAGGAACAGCAGCATTTCCAGCATTTCATGATCGGCCAGCGAGTCCGGACCCGCCGTCAGCAGCCGCGCCCGCATACGCTGGCGATGGCCGTCCACGCCAAGTGCCGCCCCGCCGCCTTCCTGGGCCGCGTCCCCCCGCGCGAACAGATCGTCGAGCGCCATAGCGCCCGCCGCATCCGACACTCCAGGTTGCTTCGTCCGCCCCGCCATGCCGCCTCACGGTCCCAAACGAGGGGAACCATGCCGCGGAAAGATGAAGGATCAGCTAATATCGTAGGGCGGTTTGTGCAGATTGGCGGGCGACAGCGTGAAAATCTCGCAGCCGGCCTCGGTCACACCGATCATGTGTTCGAACTGCGCCGACAGGGACCGGTCGCGCGTGACGGCGGTCCAGCCATCGTCCAGCACCTTCACCTCGGGGCGGCCAGCGTTCACCATGGGCTCGATGGTGAAGAACATGCCGGCCTTCAGCACCGGCCCCTCGCCGGGACGGCCAAAATGCAACACATTCGGCGGTTCGTGGAACTTCCGGCCAATGCCGTGACCGCAGAAATCGCGCACCACGCTGTAACGATGGCTCTCGACGAAGCGCTGAATGGTGTGACCGACATCGCCCAAAGTCGCGCCGGGTTTGACGGCGGCGATGCCGCGCATCAGCGCCTCGTGCGTCACATCCATCAGGTTGCGCGCTTTGGTCGATGGCTGTCCGGCCGAGTACATGCGCGAGCTATCGCCATGCCACCCATCCAGAATGACGGTGACGTCGATATTCAGGACATCGCCCGCGACCAGCCGCCGGTCGCCTGGAATACCATGGCACACGACATGGTTGATCGACGTGCAGATCGACTTCGGAAAACCCCGGTAATTCAACGGCGCGGGAATGGCCCCGCGCGAAACGATGAACTCGTGGCACAATTTGTCCAGCGACGCCGTGGAGACACCAGGCTGCACATAAGGCTGGATCATGTCCAACGCCTCCGCCGCCAAACGGCCTGCCGCGCGCATGCCCTCGAAATCCTCCGGCGCATGGATCGTAATTCGTCTGGAGTCGCCCCCGCCGTCCATCGTCCTCGCTCTCCCGCCGGTGCTGTCCGCCTATGACCGTTCGCAAGATGGCCACCCCGAGGCCGCGGCGCAAGACCGGATCGCATAAGGCGGGTGGAGAGGAAGCGTTGGGGCTGTGCCTCAAACCCCACGAGGGGCGAAGCCCTCGCGGGGTTTGGGGGGAGCCCCATATGCATCGGGTTAAGGTCGCGGACGGATAAATTCTGGCCTCACCCCGTCATGGTTCGGCTTGACCGGACCATCGGACGCGGCACGGCGATACGACGTAAGGCGCGT
>JAYWAX010000233.1:0-2135 GCA_043782125.1 Acetobacteraceae bacterium
CCTCGAAGCCACGCGGATTGCGGGCGCCGTATTCGCGGTGCAGGGCGATGGTGCGTTGGGTGTTCCGGAAATAGTCGGAGTGTTTCTCCCGCATGAACGCATCCCGGATGCCGCGGAAATCGATCCAGGCGTGGGAAAAGAGATGCGTGAACAAGGGACCGGAATACAGAACGTCCTGGTCCATGATGTTTTCCCATTGATAGGTGAAATTCCAGTTGGCGAAGCTTTCCGCCGGCAGCGGGTGGGTCGGGGAGCCGATGGCGAGGACGTAGAGCAGGACAGCCTCGTTATATCCCTCCCATCCATAGTGCAAAAACCCCCATTCCGGCTTCCATCCCTGCGCGATGGTGCCGCCGCCGTTACGCGCCCAGTCCCAGTCCGCGCGCCGGTACAGGGTGTTCGCGAGTTCGCGGATTTCGGTTTCCTCGCCGGCGCCGTCGTAGTACTGGGCCGCCGTCAGGAAGCCGGCGAACAGCAAGGCCGTATCGATGAGCGACAATTCGCATTCCCAGACGCGGCGTCCGGTTCGCATGTCCAGGAAGTGGTAATAAAAACCCTTGTGGCCGGTGGCGTCCGGTTCCTCCCCCTGGGGGCTGTCGCGAAAGAAGCGCAGGGCCCGCAGGGTGCGCGACGCGGCCTCCGCCCGGGAGATCCAGCCTCGTTCCACCGCCGCCGGATAACAGGACAGCGCGAAGCCCACCACGGCGATGCTGCACGGCGACCCCGGGCGGGAGGTATCCGCCACGAGCCCGTTCCCCGGGTTCGTATGGTCCTCGAAATACGAGAAGGCGCCGCGTTGCGAACGGTCGATCAGCGCATCATCCAAGAGTGTGACCGAGGGGTTCATGCGTCTTCCGGCACTGGAAACGAATGGCGGCGACGGACTGGGGCGGCATGGTCACCTCCAGCGTGAGGATGCCATTTTCCCGCCGTGCCGGCAATTCTTCCTCCCGCGATACCGAGGCCTGGTTCAACGCCTCCACCTCGTGGGGGCGAGGATATTCGGGTTTGCCCATCTGTTCCCAGAGACGTTTGGCACAGGCGTGATCCGCGTCGATACGCCGGATCGTGACGCCGCTGACGGAAGCCGCGTCCGACAGCGTGAACCGTACCGTTTCCGCCTGGAGGGGATGACGCGGCAGGGCGTGATTGGTCAGCATCAGCGTGGCATGGTCCTCGCCGCGCACCAGCCAGGCGTCCACGGTCGCGTGGTTCCCCTGGATCTCCAGGGATTCGGTGCCGATTCCGTGCAACAGTTCGAAGGCCCGGTACGCGGGCTTGGCGATGCCGTGGATGTTCAGCAGGCCGAAGCCGCCATGAAATGGCACGGAAGGGAAATAATTTTCCTCGAAAATATCGGAAAATGTCCAATAGCTGTAGCCTTGTACAAGACCTTTCGCTTCCAGAACCGTCCTGACGATGAAGGCCGCCGCGTAGGGATCGTCGTGCAAGGGGTCGCGCGGATTGGAGGACGTACACCATTCCGTGTAATATACCGGCATCTCGCCCGCCTGTTGGCGTACGGCGCGGGCCTGTTCGCCCAGGATGCCGCGCACGCTCCGGGACAGTTCGGTTTCCGTGTCGTCTCCCGGCAGGCCGAAAGAATCGGTTGGGTAATGATGCGTGGTGATGAAATCCAACGGCGTATGCGTGTCGCGGCAGAACGCCAGGAATTCCGGTATCCAGGCATTCGCCGCCGTGGCCGGACCACCCACCCGCAACGCGGCGTCCACGCCTTTGATGGCCAGCGCGGTTTGGCGGTACAACGCGAAATACCCCGCCTGCCCGCCATTCCAGAAGTCGCGCAGGTTGGGTTCGTTCCAGACCTCGAAGAACCATTGGCGGACTTCCTCCACGCCGTGGCGATCGACCCAATGGGCCACCAGCCGCCGGATCAGTTCTCCCCATTCTCCCATATCCCTGGGCTTTGTCACATTGGCCTTATAATGAAAAATGATCTGGCCGCCCGAGGACAGGGCGAGCGGCATGAAGCTCAGTTCCACGAAGGGCCGCATCCCGATCGAGAGCAGGAAATCGAAAACATTGTCGGCGTTGGCGAAGGAATACAGGAGTTTTTCCCTCTGACAGGTCACGGTGCCCATGTCGTCGCACAGGATGCCGTGAAACCGCACATG
>JAYWAX010000234.1:0-2132 GCA_043782125.1 Acetobacteraceae bacterium
CCACGAAGCGCGAATGCGGCGCCGCCTTCAGCGCGGCGGCGATGTCCTTGGGCGGATCGGTGCGGTTGATCCACGCCAGTTCGGTGCGCGGCGTCATGATCGCCCGCACGGGCTTGTCGGCGAGGCGCAGCACCCGCTCGATCATGTCCCGCTCCTCCGTTTCCAGCACCCCGGCCTGGGCGCCTTCCACCAGCAGGGCCTTGAGTTCCTCCTCCGTCACCGTCCGCACGGGCGAGCGGTGCAGGCCGAACAGGCGCAGCACGACAGCCGAGGACTCGCTCAGCAGCCAGGCGGCGGGACCGGCGAAACGGATGAACACGGCGAGCGGACGGGCAACCCAGGCCGAGATCGCCTCGGGCTGGCGCAAGGCCAGTTGCTTGGGCACCAGTTCCCCCAGCACCAGGGTCATGTAGGTGGTGACGATGACCACGAGGCCGAGCGACAGGGTGTCGGCCCAGGGGGCGAGGGTGGGAAAGGTTTCGAGCCAGGTCTTGACGTGGGAGGCGACGTTGGCGCCGCCGAACACGCCGGTCAACACGCTGACGAGGGTGATGCCCACCTGCACCGTCGGCAGGAAACTATGCGGATCGTCGGACAGCGCGCGGGCCACGGCGGCGCCGGGCACCTGTTTTTTCTCCAGCACCGTGAGACGGGCGCGGCGGACGGAAACCAGGGCCAGTTCGCTCATGGCGAACAGGCCGTTCAACACGATCAGCAACAGGATGAAGAGGACTTCGATCCAGAGGCTCATCTTCGGGCGCGATCCGGGAATGACATGGGGGCGTCATATCACGCCCGATGCCGGCGGACAGCCGGGGAGGGAGGGTGGCGGACAGAAGGGGAGGGACGGGGGCCGTGTTTCCGCCGCCGGGAGGAAACCGCCGCGGCCCGGCATGGGCGGGCATCCAGGCGGAAGCCGGGCGCGTGGAATCCGAGAGGGAAGGAGCGATACTTCACGCTGTCTGGGGCAAGGGGTACTGAGACTGAACATATATTCGTATTCTCTTGAGGCGATACTGGCGAGGGCAATGGCATGGTCAGTCTCGCGGGGATGATCTGTCTCATCAAGTGTGATGGAAAATCATCATTTGAACGGGATCATTTCATGATTTGAATTTATCTCAATATCCTGTAATACTTGTCCAGGGCATTGGAAATCCAGAGGATTTTCGGTCACGCCCGCTCTCTCGCGGCCTCATGTCGCCCTCCCGCGCGACTCGGCGCCCGGGTGCATACCATTGCATTAAAAAAATGATATGGATTTTGGATGCCCGTTCATGCTTTATTAACCAACAGCAGAGACACGCCGAAGGAAGCCTCCATGTCCGCCACCGCCGAGATCATTCCCTTCCCCGCCCGTACGGCCGCGACCGCTCCGGTGCCCTCCCCCGCCAGGGGCGCGGCCTCCGACCCGGCGACACTCACCCCGACCGAGGCCCGCCTCGCGCGCGCGATGGCCGATCTCAACAACGCCGTGACCGCGCAACGCGCCGCCATGGCGATCTGGAAATCTTCCCTGGGCGATCTGAAACACGCCATGCGCCGCCTGAACACGGGATTGCGTGGATACGACGATGTGTTGACCCGCCTCGACACGCGCGTCGTCACCCTGCGGGGCGAGGCCGCGAAGCTGGAGCGTTGGGCCGACGACAGCCTGCGTAAGGGGGAGGGGTGAGAGAGAGGGGAACGTGAGGGCGGCTGACCTCTTGCGCGGCTTTGCCTGATCCGATTGGCTGCCGGACGAAAGGATCGTCCATGGCACCCGCCTTGCCCCATCGCCGCGATGGCCGGTCCCGACACGGTGCCAATGGAGGCGAGATCGCGCGGGCGCCGATCCCGACGCTGGAGCGGGTAAGGGCGGCGATGGCGGGACGAGGGTGTTCCCGTGGCATGGCGTCTGGTCAGGGACGGGAGGCCGTGGAAGGGAAAAAGCCCTGGGGTCATGACCTGACGTTTGGTTGGCCGGGTTTTTGCCGCGGGGGCCTGGATACCTTCTTTGTGTCTTTGTGGTGAATTTTTACAAAGTATCAACGAAAACGGACCCGGATCGTTGTCCGTGATCGCGAAGCGCAAGAAATTTCACCACAAAGGCACAAAGGCACAAAGGCACAAAGAAGAAAACCACTCTGTTT
>JAYWAX010000235.1:0-16395 GCA_043782125.1 Acetobacteraceae bacterium
TCATCAACAAGCTGGACCGCACCGGCGCCGATTTCTATCGCGCCTTCGACACGTTGAAGGAGAAGCTGGACATCGTCGCGCTGCCGCTGCAGCTCCCGATCGGCGAGGAAGACAAGTTTCTGGGCGTCGTCGATCTCGTGGAAATGAAGGCGATCGTCTGGGAAAGCGGCGAGCTGGGTGCGAAATTCCACGACGAGCCGATCCCGGCCGACCTCGTGGAAAAGGCCGCGGCTTACCGTCAGGAACTGCTCGACACCGCCTTGTCGGTCGATGAGAAGGCGATGGAAGAATATTTCGACAAGGGCGATGTCTCCGTCGCGACGCTGAAGCGGTGCATCAAGCGCGGCACGATCGATGGCACGTTCCGCCCGGTCCTGTGCGGCACCGCCTTCAAGAACAAGGGCGTGCAGCCGCTGCTGGACGCGGTCATCGACTATCTGCCAAGCCCGGTCGATGTGCCGGGCATCGCGGTCGCGCTGGATGAAGGCGTGGATGAGAGCGAGCACCCGAATCGCCGCCGTATTCCCGCGAACGCGGCGGCGCCGTTCGCCGGTCTGGCTTTCAAGATCATCAACGACAAATACGGCACCCTGACGTTCGTGCGCGTTTATGCCGGCACGCTGAAGTCGGGCGACACGGTCATGAACACCACCAAGGGCCACCGCGAACGGATCGGCCGGATGTTCCAGATGCACGCCGACAAGCGCGCGGAAATCAAGCAGGTCGAAGCCGGCGACATCGCCGCTTTCGTCGGACTGAAAGACACCGGCACCGGCGATACGCTGGCGTCCTCGGACGATCCGGTGGTGCTGGAACGAATGGCCTTCCCGGTCCCGGTTATCGACATCTCGGTCGAGCCGCGCACCAAGGAAGCCGTGGAAAAGATGACCCTTGGCCTGCAGAAACTGGCGGGCGAAGACCCCAGCCTGCGTCTGCGCACAGACCAGGAAACCGGCCAGACCATTCTCTCGGGCATGGGCGAGCTGCATCTGGAAATCATCATCGACCGGCTGCGCCGCGAATACGGCGTGGATTGCGCGATCGGCGCGCCGCAGGTGGCGTATCGCGAAACCATCTCTAAGTCGCACACCGAGACCTATACCCACAAAAAGCAGTCGGGCGGTTCCGGCCAATACGCCGAAGTCAAAATCGTCTTCGAGCCGCAGGAGCGGAACCTGGGAGTCCTGTTCGAGAACAAGGTCGTCGGCGGTTCGATCCCCAAGGAATACATCCCGGCGGTCGAAAAAGGGATCAGGGTCCAGGCCGATACCGGCGTGCTGGCGGGCTTCCCGACGGTGGACTTCAAATACACGCTGATCGACGGCAAGTACCACGATGTCGATTCGTCCGCTCTGGCGTTCGAAATCGCGGCCAAAGCCTGCTTCCGCGAAGGTATGAAGAAGGCCAGCCCGATCATTCTGGAACCGATCATGGACGTGGAAGTCACCACGCCGCAGGATCACGTGGGCGACGTGGTGGGCGATCTCAACCGCCGCCGCGGACAGATCCAGAACCAGGAAAGCTCGGGTTCGACCATCATCGTCCGGGCGCAGGTGCCGCTGAAGGAAATGTTCGGCTACATCTCTCACCTGCGCAGCATGACGAAGGGCCGCGCGTCCTTCACCATGCAGTTCCATCACTACGATCCGGTGCCGCGCAACATCGCAGACGAGATCATGAGCAAAAGCGCCTGATAAGCGGCCTCCGCGTCCTTCGGGAGGCGGGGAAAGTTGGATAGACGACGCCCGGTGGCCGCAAGGCCGCCGGGCGTTTTCGCGTGCGACGCGGCGTGGCCGCCGATTTTAACGGCAGTGTCCCGATGCTTTTCTTCGCTCGCTCGATTGCCTCGGTCTTAACGGTTCGTTCACCCGGTCCGGGTACAATCCCGCTGTACCATGCTGTTCCACTCCCAGGCATTCATTCTCGGCTTCCTGCCCGTCACCCTCGCGGGGTTCTTCCTTGCGGGCCGTCTGGCTGGCACCGCCGGCGCTTTGCGCTGGTCTATCGCGGCGAGTCTGTTCTTTTACGGCTGGTGGGACCCACGCTTTCTCCCGCTGCCGGTCGCCTCCATTCTGGTCAACCACGCGATGGCCCAAAAAATCCGGAAATTGGGTTGCGCGGGCCAGACGCAAGGCGGGCGCCGGCTGCTCATTGCGGGGATCGCGCTTAACCTCGCCGCCCTCGGTTGGTTCAAGTATGCGGATTTCGTTCTGACGGTTGTTGCGCCCGGCGCGACGCCGCTGGGGATCGCACTGCCGCTGGCGATCAGCTTCTTCACCTTCCAACAAATCCTCGCGCTGATCGACGCCCACAGGACCCCCGCACGGGATGCCGGTCTTTTATACACAATGGCTTACGTGAGTTTCTTCCCGCATTTGATCGCCGGGCCGCTCGTCCGTCCCGACGACATCCTGCCCCAACTGCGCGCACCCGGTCTCGCGCGTCCCAACGCCGGCAACATCTCGACCGGCCTCGCGATCTTCCTGCTCGGTCTGGGCAAAAAACTGGTTCTGGCGGATATGTTCGGCGGATTTGCCGATACCGGCTTCGACGCCGCCGCCCATGGCGAGACGTTGACGCTGTTCGAGGCCTGGTACGCGACCCTGGCTTACGCACTGCAAATCTACTTCGATTTTTCCGGCTATTCCGACATGGCGACGGGGCTGGCGCGGACCATGAACATCCGGTTTCCGCTGAATTTCGACAGCCCGTATCAGGCCCGCGACATCGCGTCGTTCTGGCGCCGCTGGCACATCACGCTTGGCCTGTTTCTGCGGGACCACATCTATATTCCGCTTGGCGGCGGGCGTGGCACGCATCCCAGAAAAATCGGCAATCTGCTGGTCACGATGCTGCTATGCGGGCTGTGGCACGGCGCGGCGTGGCAATTTGTTCTGTGGGGCGGCCTGCACGGGGTTTTCCTCGCCATCCATGCCGCGTTCAAACAAACGGGCTGGCGGCTGCCAAACTGGCTCGCCCATGCCATCACTTTGACCGCCGTCCTTCTCGCCTGGGTGCCCTTCCGCGCTGCCGATCTGCCAACCGCCTGGGTTATGCTGCGCGCCTTGGCCGGCACGAACGGAGTTGCGATCCCCGCCATGATCGTCCGATTCTGCCCGCCTCTGGCATGGATCGCGACCCCGGTGCCGGTGCTGCCCTTCCTGGGAGACGCCCGCACACTCAGCTTCCCGGAAGTCTCCGTTTGTCTCGCTTTGGGCTGGTTCATCGCCCTCGCGCTCCCCAACATCCACGCCATGTCCGAGCGCGCCCGCTCCTGGGCTTTAACCGCCGGCTTCGCCTTTGCGGCGCAGGCGTTGTTCTTCGCGCCCCGTGTCGCCCCCTTCCTGTATTTCCGGTTCTGACATGGCCCGGCGGATTGTTTTGCCCTGTACCGCGTCGCTGCTGATCTATCTGATCCTGTTCGCGACCGTGCTCGACCGGCCCCTGTCTCTGGGCTTGTTCCGTACCCAGATCGACGCCAGCCTGGCCCAGGGTGCGGGGGCATTGGGGGTTAAACTGGTGGTTGTCGCGGGCTCTAACGGTCCCTATTCGCATCGATGCGAGACGATGGAACCGCTGCTCGGGCGGCCCTGCGTTAACGCCGGAATCGCGGTGGGAATCGGGCTCGAATACTTGTTCGCCCGCTGGCGCCCGCTGCTGAAACCCGGCGACATCGTCTATTTGCCGCTGGAAGAGGTCCAATATACCCGTGCCGCCAACGCATTGGGACCCGACGCGGCGATCATGTTCCGCCACGACCGCGCGACCCTGGCCACGATGCCGCCGGACGCCTGGGTTGGCGCCGCGTTTTCCTCCGGTCTGCGTGCTTTGTTAATGAGTGGCATCGAAACCGGGTTGGTGGCGGCCGGATTCGACGATCCAAGGGCAGCGGGCAGCTTGTTCCGCAACGCCTGGGGCGATCGCGCGGGCCACGGGCCGGACAGTCTGGGTGCCAACCCCGCCTTCCTCGCGCGCGTGACCCCCCGGCACGAAACGGCGGAGCGGATCGCAACGGGGGCGGGCACGGCGACGATCGTGGCCTTCGTCGAATGGGCCGGGCGGCACGGGGTGATCGTCGCCGGCGGCTTGCCCGCGAGTTTCGCCGATTCGCCGATCCCGCCGGACACAAAAGCCGCCATCGCCCTGATTTTCACGGCCCATGGCGCCCGCTTCATCGATCTGGGCCAGCGCGCCCATTACCCGCGTTCGGCTTTCTTCGATACGCCGGATCATTTGGCGGAACCGGCCCAGATCGCGCATTCCCGGCTGATCGCGGCTGAGCTTGCGCTTATCTTGGCGCCAGCACGGGAAGCGCGCCGGTAAGCGCGCAGGTCATTTGGTGTTTTGTCTCGCAGCGCGCGACCGCCGCGGCGATCGCTTCACCCTGGGTCGTACCACAGGCCGTCGCACAGATCTGCGCCTCGCCACCTGGGCGAGCACAGGCGATCCCGATCTCTTTGGCACGATCGGAGGCGCAGCGGGATGTATTTTCCGCCGTGTTGTTGACCGTCGGGCGCTTCAGGAAATCGCGCGCCATGTCGGCGTAAACGCAGGTCTTGGGATCGGCCGCGCGGGCTGTGCAGGTGTCCAGCGCGCGAGTCGCGATGCGCGGCGCGATGTCCTTCGGACACGGCATGAGGTTATCGACCGGCCGGTCGTTCGGCCCGGAGGGAATGAACATCCGCACCGCGACCGTGTCGTTCGTGCCAAGATCCGTGATCAGCCAGGTCACGGTGCAGGTCGCGGCGGCGGTCGTGTCCTCGATCACCGGGGGCATATCGTTGGCGATTTCAAAGGATTGAACCACCGCCTGGGCTGGCGCATGCGCGAAGAGCAGCAGCGCGAGCGCGCGGAGCGGGACGGGGAAACGCATCGCGCTATCGCCTCAGCCTGTTTTCCCAGCGGATCGGGATCAAGAAGCTGGCGCCGGGGTCGGTGACGTCCACGGCCTCCGCTTTGTTGGGCCGGTAATGCGTGGTCAACGCCGCCGCCCGGTCAATCGCGAGGAAGCGCGCGTAAATGTCCTCTGCGGCCAGGCGCGGGGACGGGCAGGCGGGGTCCGGCACCAGGCGCCAGGACATGCGGAACAGGCCCGATGCGCGGAACAGAAACACGATTTGGCTGGCAGCGCCCGCGCAGGGCGTCGCGCCGGCCGCGAGCTCCTTCGACTCGTCGTAGGGGATCCAGAAATAGCGGATGTCCTCGGGATACTCCGCCGCCGAGGACAGACCGGCCCAATCGACGCCAACGGCAGGGTTCGGAAGTTTGCGGTTGACGTCGGCGGGCTGCATCCCGAACACGATCCCGCCGGTCAGGTTGCCCAGATCGGACGGACCATGGATCCGTGCCGGTTTGTCGCGGGATTGTTCGCGGTCCCACTGTATCGGCGGCAGCGAGAACAGGCGTTTGGTCTCCTCCGCCGCGTGCGCGCAAGGAGTCAGCAAGCCCAGTGTCAGGCACGCCATCGCGAAACGCCGGTGTCCGATGATCCCATTCCTCCGTCTGTTTT
The DNA here is from genome assembly GCA_043782125.1 of Acetobacteraceae bacterium. GTDB lineage: Bacteria > Pseudomonadota > Alphaproteobacteria > Acetobacterales > Acetobacteraceae > Rhodopila. The sequence goes on from JAYWAX010000235.1 coordinate 5,510, forward strand.
TCCGCCGCCGGGGTGTCCGCGTCAGAATGCCAACGCCGTCGCCTGCATAACAAGAGGCAAGGTGCGCACCATCGCCAGAACATCTTCCGGCACCGTTTCGTCCACCGACACCAGGCAGATCGCGTCCCCGCCCTGTCCGGAGCGGCCCAGATGGAAGGTCGCGATGTTGATGCCCGCGCCCGCCAGCGTCGCGCCGAACCGGCCGATGAAGCCCGGCTTGTCCTGGTTGGTGACATACAACATGTGCGGCGCGAAGTCGGCCTCCACTTTGATGCCCTTGATCTCAACGATGCGCGGCCTGGAGCCCGCGAACAGCGTTCCCGCGACGGCGCGTTCCAATCCCTCTCCGGTGCAGATCGTGATGCGGACCAGGGTCTGATACTCACTGGGCTTGTCGTGTACGGTTTCCGCAACGTCGATCCCATGGTCGCGCGCGACGACGGCGGCGTTGACCATGTTCACGCCGGACATCAGCGGCGACATCAGCCCCGCCAGCGCGGCGGCAGTCATGGGCCTTGTGTTCAGCGCCGCCGCCAACCCCTCGAACTCGATCGTCACGCCCTTGATCGCGCCCTCCCGCGCCTGGGTCAGTTGGCCCGCGAAAGCCCCCAACAGGCGGCAGAGTTCCATATACGGGCGCAGACGGGGCGCTTCCTCGGCGGTGACGGAGGCCATGTTGATGGCATTCGCGATCGCCCCGGTCAGCAGGAAGTCGCTGATCTGCTCGGCGATCTGCTGCGCCACGTTCTCCTGCGCCTCCTCCGTCGCCGCGCCCAGATGCGGGGTGCAGACGACGTTCTCCATCGCGAACAGCGGCGAGTTCGTCGCCGGTTCGGTTTCGAACACATCCAGTGCGGCGCCCGCGACATGGCCGGAAGCAAGCGCGTCCGCCAGCGCGGCTTCGTCCAGCAGCCCGCCCCGCGCGCAATTGATGACGCGGACGCCCTTGCGTGTTTTGCCCAGAGCCTCGCGCGAAAGAATATTCTTCGTCGCGTCGGTCAGCGGGGTGTGCAACGTGATGAAATCGGCGCGTTCCAGCAATGTGTCGAGATTGACCTTTTCGACGCCCAGATCGAGCGCTTTCTTTTCCGACAAATACGGATCGTACGCGACAACCTTCATGTGCAGCCCGACACCGCGGTTGGCAACGATCGAACCAATGTTGCCGCAGCCGATGACACCCAGCGTTTTGCCGGTCAGTTCGACGCCCAGAAAGCGGTTCTTTTCCCACTTCCCGGCGCGTGTCGAAGCATCCGCCTGCGGGATTTCGCGGGCGAGAGCAAACATCATGGCGATCGCGTGCTCGGCCGTCGTGATCGTGTTGCCGTGCGGCGTGTTCATGACCACGACGCCGCGCGCGGTGGCGGATCGAATATCGACATTATCGACACCGATGCCCGCGCGCCCCACGACTTTCAAATTCGTCGCGGCGTCCAGCAATTCCTTGGTCACTTTGGTGGTGGACCGGATCGCGAGCCCGTCGTAACTCCCGACGATCGCGCGCAACTCCGCCGGCGAGAGGCCGGGTTTCAGGTCCACCTCGATCCCCCGGCGGCGGAAAATATCCACGGCGGCGGGCGACAATTTATCGCTGATGAGAACCTTGGGCATTTGGGGAAAGGTCCTTGATGAATGATGGATATTCGGTTGTTCTATTTTGGCAATGTATTTTTGCCGCGTCACGCCCGAGGGACCGATGCCGCGGCGGGCAACGGTCCCCCGGAACCGGCAATTGCCGTGGTCAGGCGCGCGCCACGACGTCGTGCGCCCAGGCGGTCCAGGGCATGAGGGCGCGGATGTCGCTGGTCTGGACGGTGGCACCACCCCAAATCCGCAGGCCAGGCGGCGCATCGCGATACGCACCGATATCGTAAGCGACCTTTTCTTTTTCCAGCAGCGCCGCGATCTGTTTCGCCGCCTTTTCCTGACCCGCCGTGTCCAGAGACTGGAACCACGGCGAAACGATCTTCAGACATATCGAAGTATTCGATCGCGTGGCCGGCTCGCGCGCCAGGAAGTCGTAACGGCCGTCCTGCGCGATGAAATCGTCAATCGCCTCGAAATTTGCCCGGGATCGCGCGAACAAAACTTGCAGGCCGCCGATTTGTTCCGCCCACCGCAGCCCGTCCAGCGCGTCTTCGACGCACAGCATCGATGGCGTGTTCATGGTGTCGCCGCGGAAAATGCCCTCGGTCAGTTTGCCTTTGCTTGTCAGGCGGAACAGTTTTGGCAACGGCCAGGCCGGTTTGTGAGTTTCCAGCCGTTCGACCGCCCGTGGCGACAGCGCCAGCATGCCGTGCGCGGCCTCGCCGCCCAGTACTTTCTGCCAGGACCACGTGACCACATCGAGCTTTTTCCAATCGATGGGCATCGCGAACACGGCCGAGGTGGCGTCGCAAATGGCCAGCCCCTGGCGGTCGCCCGCGATCCAGTCCGCGTCGCGCAGTTTCACGCCCGACGTCGTGCCGTTCCAGGTGAACACGACATCGTGCGCCGGATCGACGGAGGCCAGATCCGGCAATTCGCCGTAATCGGCGGAAATCAGGCGCGCGTTCGGGAGTTTCAGTTGGCCCAGAATATCGGTGGCCCAACCCGCGCCGAAGCTTTCGAACGCGACGATATCCACCGGGCGGGGGCCAAGCAGCGACCACATCGCGATTTCCATCGCCCCGGTGTCGGAACCCGGCACAACGCCGAGACGCCAGTCGTCCGGCATGCCAAGCATCGCGCGGGAGCGGTCGATAACCTCGGTTATTTTGGCTTTGGTTTCGGTGGCCCGGTGGTTCCGCCCCAACAGTGCGCCGCTCAGCGCTGCCATCGTAAATCCCGGTCGTTTTGCGCAGGGTCCGGAAGAAAAACACGGATTTTCCGGACGGACGTCCGGTTTCGAGATGTCGTTCATTGTCTGCTCTCCCTTTCAGAAGAGAAGCGCCCCGGTGGGGGGGCGTGGCCCAGGAGCGATCTACGTCCGGGGGCGGGCCGCGTCAACATGAAAACGCGGGGGATCGGATATGACGAGAACGCGGCTCAGACCTTGCAGCGCGTGTTCGCCGGGCAACGCCGGCATTGGCCAACCTTCCCGAACCGCCCCCCGGTCTGTAAGCTGGCCCAGGACGGGAACAGGGACGGAAACATGGCACGGCAAATGACTCTGGTGGGGTTCCTGCAGGCGCAGAACTGCACGAATTTCGTTGGCTCCTGGCGCCATCCCGAGGCCGCTCAGGATTTCACCAGTGCCGAGTATTACCGCCGGATCGGCCGCGCGTTGGAAGCCGGAAAGTTTCACCTGGGGTTTTTCGACGATCGCCTCGCCATGCCCGATCTGTTTGCGGGCGATCACGCCCACACCGTCGCCAACGGCATCCGCTGCGTGAAGATGGACCCGATCACCATCCTCACCGTCATGGGCATGGCCACCGAACGTCTTGGCCTGGGCTCCACCTTTTCGACGACCTATTTCGAGCCGTTCCACGTCGCCCGTGTCTTCGCGACCCTGGACCTGATGACCGGCGGGCGCGCCGCATGGAACGTCGTTACGTCGATGAATGACGGCGAGGCCCGGAACATGGGCCAGAACGCCCATGCCGATCACGACCGCCGCTATGACCGCGCCGACGAGTTCATGGAAGTCGTCATGGGCCACTGGGATTCCTGGGAAGACGGCGCGATCGTCGCCGACCGGGCAACCGGGCTGTTCGCGCACCCTGAAAAAGTCCACCGGCTGGATCATAAAGGCGAGTTCTTCCAGTCGCGCGGCCCCTTTACCGTGCCGCGTTCGGATCAGGGCCACCCCGTCATCATCCAGGCCGGCCAATCCGGGCGCGGCACCAGCTTCGCCGCCCGTTGGGCCGAATGCGTTTTTGTCGCTTATCACGGGCTCGACCGCGCCAAGATCGACTACGCGGCGCTGAAAGCGAAGGTCGAAGCCGTGGGCCGCGACCCAGAGCTGATGAAAGTCTGCGCCGGGGTTTACCCGGTCGTCGCGGAAACCCGTGCCGAAGCCGAGGACATGGTCGCGCTGATCGACAAACTGCCGAAGGAAATCGACAGTCTGTCGCTGTTGTCGGAAGTTCTGAATTTCGACTTTTCGAAGCAACCGATCGACAAACCGTTCACGCAAGAAGAACTCGATAGCTGGACCGGCGTGCAGGGGTCCCGGGATCGCATCAAGCGCGAACTGGGCAATCGTTTGCCGACACCGCGCGACTTCATCGATATCACGCGCCGGGGCACCTTCCACGACCACCCGCGCTTCGTCGGCAGCCCGAAAGACGTGGCCGATGGCATGGAAGAATGGTTCGCGGGACGTGCCTGCGACGGGTTCGTGATCGCGGCGTCGCACGTGCCCGGCGCTTACGACGATTTCAGCCGCCTGGTCGTGCCGGAATTGCAACGGCGCGGGCTGCATCATCTGGACTACGCCGGTCCGACGCTGCGGGAGAATTTGGGCCTGGCCCGGCCCGAGGTGGGACACTGGCGCAAATACGGCAACATGTGAGGGGAATGAGAACCATGAAACTTTATTACGCGCCTGGCGTCTGATGGAATAAATCGGCAAACCTTACGAGGCGATCTCGATCAATCTGCGCGGCGCACGCCGGGATACATGTGGATCGATCCGAAATCGAAAATTTCCGCGCCGGTCGACCGTCGTTCCATCGCGTGCCGCGACGATCGAGGCCCCCCCCCAATCCGGCAGCCAGTTCCATCCCGCCTGAACGGCCGGAGCGGTGTCCTCGGGCAATGCCCGCGCGAACATATCCGTTATGGTCTCGCCGCCCACATCCCGGCGCGCTATCGCACCAGCGCGAGGCTTTTCCCGGTCAGACGCACTTCAAGAACGCACGCCGCCTCGGAACAGGCCGGCAGGGTCAGCAGGGCGTCGCCGTCGGTCCAGCGGGAGACGACGCTTTCTTCCCGCGAAGCGGCCCACCAGCCGTAGCGCAACGCCGGGTCGTCGAGCGAAATTTCCCATGCCTCGGCGACGCCCTGTAATACAAGACTTTCGACGGAGACCCCAAGCGACGGCATCGCCGGCGAGGCGTGGCGGGACACGATCCGAACGGCCGTCGATCCAGCGGGAAGCATGAATCGGAAGACATTGTCGTAGATAGCGATAGGGGAGATACGCGCTCCATGGACCATCAGATGCAACTCTGAGTCCGTTACGCGCAGGCCGGGAACGGGACGGGCAAGGGCTTTGTGACCCATGAAATCCCGGGAGAGGCGGTCGATATCCCGGCGATAATGCGCACCCCATCCATTTCGTATATCGCCAGGACGTAACCCGGTGCTGAGTTCGGCGGTCCGCCGGAGAAAATACATCAAGCCCAGTTGTTTATAGTGCAGCAGTTTGACGCGGTGGCTGGCATCCCACACCACTCGTCCCGTTGGCTCCGCATCATGACGCCCAGCCATGAAATTGGACTGAAGGATCGCGTCCGGATCGAACAGACAAAATTTATCCATCGCCCCAGGATAACGGAAGCCTTCGGTCACCGATTCGCATAGCGTGCTGCCGGTGTCTGGAAACCGGTCTGCCACCATTTCATAGCCCACCGCCTGAATCGCGGTGATCCCGTCGCGCTGACAGTCCGCGAGATGCGTATGCAGGTCGGGGTGAAAAATATGTTCGTCCATATCGACAATGGCGACCCAATCGGCTTCCCCCCGGCTGGGCTTCCACATTGCGTCACTCAGCCGACGTTCTTCGTCGACGAAGGAATCGCCGGTTACGTCGAAGTGCGCGACCTTAATCCGTTCATCACCACTTAGAAGTGCAAGAGACTGATCGGTCGATCCATTGTCGTGCACAAAAATACGATCAACCAACGGCAGGTAGTGGCGCAAAAAAAACGGAATGATGCGCGCCTCATTCCAGCAAAGACAATGCAGATCAATTTTCAGCCTTGATTTCATTTTTGCCGCGCCTGCCCGGATGTGAATTGGCATTCGTCATATCGCGTTACAGAATGACAAGCGGCGAGTCAATCGCGATACCGTTTGGTACGATCGCAGATGCATACGTCGATATATCGCACGTGCCTGCACTCGATACGGATCGGCGGCCCGACGAAAGCCCGGGAAAGGGCTCAAAAATCTGGATGGAAATCTTTATGTCGCCAACGCCTGGAACGCCGCGGCCGTTAATCGAACCTTAATTGTTTCCGCGGAAGCTTCGCGCGCACGGAGAAGGTTCGTTCGACGATCCTGATCGAAGTTTTGTGTCCGACTGCGTGCCGCCTCGCGGCGACGATCGGGTATAAGCGGGCGTTTCATGCGATTCGAGCCGAAATTCTTACCTTTCAACGGGCATGACGGAAGGGAAGGTCACCGCTTGTCTCGCTGCTCAGACCTTTCGCTGGTCTTGTGCGCCGGCGACAAAAGGGCACGCGGCGTTCGCGGCTGCGACGAAGGATGGCAGGCTGACGAACGGGTTCGCGAAAACAGGTCAGAAACGGTGGATCGTTTGCGCCTTCACTGGCCGGGGCCAAAACGTCGGCGCGGCAGCAATGAAGGCCTGCCGCGGCGAAATTGTCCAAAAGGGTTTCGCCGCGTTGGATGAAATTCTGGCGGGTCAGGCGACGCCGGGGGCATATTCTCCGTCGCCGATCCTGCGATCTTTTATGTTGAATTTTGGGCAAAGCGGCTGAACATGGCATTGCCGACGCACTACGACGGGCGTCTGGCGCGCGTGCCGGCGGGTCCGCCGAAGGCCTTGGATAAAGCGCGGCAGGAGAAAACAGCCTGGACCGCGTTCGCCGATATCGCCGCAAACGCCGATGCCGTAACCTCGGGTCGCAACCAGGGGACCGGTCGTGGCGTGGTGCTGGACCTACCCCAAGCCCCGGGCGGGAGACGGCGAGACGTGTCGAAGCATATTGGAAACAGACCATGACCGGCGAACCACCGATTGCGCGGATTCCCTTTTGGTACCTTCGCCACGGCGAAACCGATTGGAACCGCCTGGGCCTGTCGCAGGGCAGCGCCGATATCCCCCTCAACGAACTCGGCCTGCAACAGGCGCGAGACGCGGCGCAGCGGTTGCGCGGGCGAGGCATTACCTCGATCGTCGCATCGCCCTTGTCGCGCGCCCGTGTCACGGCGGAAATCGTCGCGGAAACACTGGGCCTCGACGTGGTTCTGGAGCCCGATTTGCGCGAGGTCGGTTGGGGCGTGCAGGAGGGCAAGGAATTGGCCGATTGGTTTCCCGCCTGGATCGACGGGCACGCGACGCCCGAAGGCGCGGAGAGTTTCGCCGCGCTGCGCCGCCGGACCGTCGCCGGTTTGAACCGCGCGATCGCCCAACCGCCGACGGTGCTGGTCGTCGCGCATGGCGCGGTGTTTCGCGCGCTGCGTGCGGCGATGAACCTGGACATGGCCGGGCGCACCCGCAACTGCGTGCCAATGCGGTGCGAACCGTTGGACCATCCGGACACGCCGTGGTCCCTGGCCATTCACGACTGAACGCCGCCAGTCCGGCGAAGCATACCGCAACAGGAGGGCCTTCCGGTGAAAGCGATCTTCGTCCAGATCAAATGCGAGATGGGGCAGGCCTACCGGGTCGCGCGTCAGGCCGCCGACACGATTCCGCAGATGTCCGAGCTGTTTTCGACGTCCGGCCAATACGATCTGCTCGGAAAATTCTATCTGGAGCCAGACCAGGATATCGGCCTGTTCGTGACGGAACGCGTGCAGTCCTTGCCCGGAGTTAAGGACACTTACACGCTGATTACCTTCAACGCATTCGGCGCCGGGCCGGGCTGATCGCCGGACGCGCGCGGCCGGCAAGGGATGCGGCGAGGGCTCGCCCCCGCCGCCGGGCATTCACCGGCGCAGGTGGCAGCGCTGGCCGCGCGGACCCAGGTAATAACCGGCCGGGCAGGACCGGTAACCACGCGCGAAATAAGGCGCCACGACCCAGGGCCTGCCGCGCGGCACCACCACGGGCGCATAGGCTGGAGCATAGGCGGGCGCATAGGCCCGGGCCGGGGCGACCACGACCTGCCGCGGCTGTTCGACGACACAGGCCGACAGGCCCAGAAGCAGGCTCATGCCAAGAATGGCCAAAGGACCCGAACGTCTCATTATATACTCCCCGGTTTGTTTGAGCGGCCCGAACGCCGGGCAGGCGAGGAGTTTATCAGCCGGAAGCCCGCAAAGCTACTCTCGTGGCGGTGGGCACCCGTGGGCCGGGTGGCGTGCGACGCATGTAATTGCCGACGCGGACCGACCGGCCCTTGCCCGTCGCCAACCCGCACCGCACTGTCCGCATGCCGTATGAGCCCGCGCCCCCCTCCAGACTTCGCCGCCGCGATGGATCGTTTGGGTCCCTTCGAGCCGGGTCCGAAACTGGCCGTCGCCGTTTCTGGCGGCGCCGACAGTTTGGCGCTCGCGCTGCTGGCCCAGGATTGGGCGGTGGGCCGGGGCGGATCGGTCCTGGCGCTGACGGTCGATCATGGCCTGCGGCCGGAGTCGGGCCATGAGGCGGATGCGACGTTGGCTTCTTTGGCCAGGCACGGCATTTCCGGGCAGAAGCTGACGGTTCAGGGGCTGGCGCGCGGCCCAGGGCTGGCGGCGCGGGCGCGTGAGGCTCGGTATGGGGTGTTGCTGACGGCTTGTGCGGCGGCGGGCATTCTCCATTTGCTGCTGGCACATCATCGAAGCGACCAGGTCGAAACCGCGATGATCCGGGTTCTGTCCGCCAGCCTGGACAGGGGCCTCGCCGCGATGCCGGAGGTGACGGAGACGCGGTTTCTCCGGTTGCTCCGGCCGGTGTTGAACGAACCGCCGGCCGCCTTGCGCGCTGTTCTGACCGCGCGCGGTCTGGGCTGGATCGAGGACCCCTCGAACCGCGACCCCGCAGCACAACGCGCCCGGATACGTCTGGCGCGCGCCGATCCAGAGGGAACAGCCGAGGGCACCGCGGCCGTCGCGCAAGCGGTGCAGGCAGCGGGCGAACACCGCGCCCGGCGCGACAATGCGATCGCCGCGGTTCTGGCGGCGCGGGCCTCCATCCGGCCGGAAGGGTACGCGCTGCTCTCGCCCGGTCCGATCGATCCGGAGGCGTTGGCCGCGCTGCTGCGGACCGTGGGGGGCGCCGCTTATGCCCCGTCGATCGAGCGCGTTGCGGTTCTGGCGCGCGATCTTGTGCCCGCCACGCTTGGCGGCGTTCGTATCCTGGACGCGGGCCGTCTGGCCCCGGGTCATCTGGGAAGCGGCCATCTGGACAAGAAATGGCTCCTGGTCCGGGAGGCCAGGGCGATGGCGCCGCCGGTTCCTGCACGCCCTAACGCAGTCTGGGACGGCCGCTTCCGGCTGGTGGGCGCGCCGCCCGGTGGATTGGACGCGGAGTCGATGCTCGGGGGGCTTGGGGTGGCATCGGCGCGGTTCAACGACCGGCGCGGTCCGCCCGCGGCGGTGTTGCATGGCTTACCCGCGCTGTGGCGGGCTGGGATTCCGATCGCCGCGCCCCATATCGGTCTCGGCGATCCCGGGTGGCGCATCGTCTTCGACCCGCGCCATCCAGCCGCCGGGGCTCCATTCGCAGTTGGGGCCCCATTCGCCATTGGGTAAGGAGTTCGAAATGGGCTTTGTGGCGGATATTGTTCGCCGGGGGGTGCGATATCCCCTGGCGCGTGCCTATATAAATCTGGTTGCTCATGGCTCCCGCCGTGTGCGACGTTTCCCCATCGTGATCGCGAGTGACCCCGCATATGAGTAATTTTGGCCGCAATCTGGCGCTTTGGGTGATTATCGCCCTGCTGCTGGTCGTGCTGTTCAACCTGTTTCAGCCAGGGGTTTCGCATACCAGCGCGACCCAGATGGCCTACTCGGACTTCATCTCCGAGGTGAATGGCGCCCGCGTGCGCGACGTCGTGATCCAGGGCCGCACCGTGTCCGGTCAATTGACCGACGGGCGGACGTTCCAGACCTACACCCCGGAAGACCCGGGTCTGGTGAGCCGCCTGACCGACAAGGGCGTGCGCGTGATCGCCAAGCCAGAGGACAACGACGTCAATCCGCTCCTGCACCTGCTGCTCAGCTGGTTCCCGATGCTGCTGCTGATCGGCGTCTGGGTCTTCTTCATGCGCCAGATGCAATCGGGCGGCGGGCGCGCCATGGGGTTCGGTAAGTCCAAGGCGCGACTGTTGACCGAAAAACAGGGGCGCGTCACCTTCGACGACGTGGCCGGCATCGACGAGGCCAAAAGCGAGCTTCAGGAAATCGTCGAGTTCCTGAAAGACCCGCAGAAATTCCAGCGCCTTGGCGGCAAGATCCCCAAAGGCGTGCTGCTGGTGGGACCGCCCGGCACGGGTAAGACGCTGCTTGCGCGCGCCATCGCGGGGGAGGCGAACGTGCCGTTCTTCACCATCTCGGGCTCCGACTTCGTGGAGATGTTCGTGGGCGTCGGCGCCAGCCGCGTGCGCGACATGTTCGAACAGGGCAAGAAAAACGCCCCCTGCATCATTTTCATCGACGAAATCGATGCCGTCGGCCGCCATCGTGGCGCGGGTCTGGGCGGCGGTAACGACGAGCGCGAGCAAACCCTGAACCAATTGCTGGTTGAGATGGACGGGTTCGAATCGAACGAAGGCGTCATCCTCGTCGCGGCGACGAACCGGCCCGACGTGCTCGATCCGGCACTGCTTCGTCCTGGCCGTTTCGACCGCCGGATCGTGGTCAACCGTCCGGACGTGAAGGGCCGTGAGGGCATCCTCGTCGTTCACACGCGCAAAATTCCGATGGCCGACGATGTGGAGATCGCGGTGCTGGCGAGGGGTTCGGCCGGTTTCTCTGGGGCGGATCTCGCGAGTCTGGTGAACGAGGCGGCGCTCAACGCGGCGCGCTACAACCAGAAGGTCGTGCGCATGCACGACTTCGAG
>JAYWAX010000236.1:0-5972 GCA_043782125.1 Acetobacteraceae bacterium
ACGCCCACTTCGGTTGCGGCGAATTCCGGAATATATTTCTCGATCGGATCGCTCAACAGCAACCGGCCTTCTTCCCACAGCATCATGATGCCAACGGAGACCAGTGGCTTCGTCATCGAATAAATTCGAAAGATCGAATCCTTTGCCATGGGTTTACCGCTGGCCGGGTCCTGTGCGCCAAAAGCCTCGAAATACGCGACCTTGCCGTGGCGCGCGACCAAGGCAACGGCGCCCGGAACATGGCCGCGCGCGACGCGGTCCCGCAGCGCGGCAGACAGACGGCCCAACGCCTGGCTGGAAAGGCCGGCGTCCTCGGGTTCGCAGGTGGGGAGGGAAGGGGACATGGGATGTTTCCTTGGTTTGTTTCAGTTGGAACGGATCATGCCGCCGTCGATGGCGATGACCTGGCCGGTGACGTAATCCGACAGATCGGTACACAGGAATTCGACGACCTTCGCGCAGTCCTCGACGCCGCCCAAACGCCGTAACGCGATGCTTTCGGTACGGTCCCGGTTCGATCCCGCCTGGTTGGGCATGACGGTCGCGACGATGCGGCCCGTGGTAATGATGCCCGGCGCAATGCAATTGGCGTTAATGCCGTGCGGGCCCAGATCCTGCGCCAGATATTTGGTATAATGCGCGATCGCTGCCTTTGCCGCGCCGTAATGCGCATAGCCGCCGTCGGTGGAGGGCCCGAGACCGGCAATCGAACTGACCGTAACGATCTTGCCCGAGCGCTGAGCTTTCATGAACGGCGCGACCGCGCCGACGCTGTATACGGTGCCGTAAAGATTCATCCCGGTCACCAGGTGCAACAAAGCTGAATCCAGCGTACTGGCCTTGGTATCGACGGGACGCCCGCGCCCCCCGCCCGCGTTCGCGACCAGAATGTCGATCCGGCCCCAGGTCTTCATTACCTGTGCGGCCATCGCGTTCACCGCGGCCTCGTCGGTCACATCCATTTCGATCCCAATGGACTCGCCGCCGCCCGCGATAATTTCCGCCATCGTGCTGTCGGCGGTCATCGCCTTCGCTTCCGAGTCGAACGCGGTGTAGGATCTCAGGTCGATATCGCTGACCGCGATCTTCGCGCCCAAACTGGCGAGGCGGTGCGCATAAGCGCGCCCAAGACCGCGCGCGCCGCCGGTGACGATGGCGACTTTTCCGTCCAACTTACCCATGACTGTGTCCCTCCAAGACCCGCGTCTCTACCATGGCCGCCATACGCGGGTCATCGGGCGGTGGAGAGAAAGAGCCCCATCCCCCATATGTCATGCCTGCCGCGCGGCGCGGCGCAGGCGGGGTTTTTCGTCCTGGCTGGTGCGATCCAGCACGCCGTGCAGTGCGGCGACGGTATCGGGTGGCAGGCGATGGATCATTTGCGCGACGCGGTTCGCCAGCGCCGTCTGTTCCGCCGTCAGCCCGCCGGTATCGATGCGCACTTTCGGCCGCGACAGCCGCGCGAGCCGCGACAATTCGTCGGCCTCGTCCCAGATCAGGCCGAAATATTCGTTGACCTGATGCACCAGGCCCGCAGAGGGGGCGCCGCGCCGGCCGTGTTCCAGTGCGGAGAGATAGGCCGAGGAAACCTGCAATTCCGATGCCAGATGTTTCAGGGTCACACCGCGTTCGGCGCGCAGATGACGGAGGCGGGACCCGAAGGGGGTCATGGCCGCGGGCGGCGCAACAACAGGCGCACCGATCCGGGATTCGCGGCATGCGGATGCGCGGCGGCCAGCACCATCGGGCGGATATCCGGCAGGTTGAGCCATAGCGGAAACTCCCGCCGTATCACGCCGCCGCCTTCGCCGCCGCCCTTGCCGGTGACGATTTCCACGCAGCGCAGCCGGTCCGTGTGCGCCGTGCGCAGAAACGATCGTAGCGAATGAAACGCTGCCTGCGCCGTCATTCCGTGCAGGTCGAGTTTACGGCTCGTTCCCAGCTTGCCGCGATGGAAACGTTGCCAGGTCGAAGTGTCCACGCCCGCGGGCTGGCCGCCAACGCCCAGGGGGGCGGCGCGAACGGAGCGGGGGAAGAGGGCAGAGATTGGGCGCGATGCGGGTTCGGTTGCGTCAAGAACGGGCGCGCCGAGGACGGGATCGTCTGGCGGCGCGATGGGTGGGCGGCCCCGCAGCGGCGCGATCCGGTGGGCGAAGCGAGCCCAGTCCGACGCGTCCGTCTCTGTCAGCGCCCGCGCGCGCCTGGCCATGTCCGTATCACCGGCTCAGGCCGCGGGCAGCCAGGGCGGCCAGGTAATCCGCCCATTTTTGCGTCTGGCCCGTACCGAGTTCGTGCAGATAATCCCAGGAGAAGATGCCGCTGTCGTGGCCGTCGTCGAACACCAGGCGCACCGCGTAATGCCCGACCGGTTCCACGGCGGCGATGCCGACGGATTTCTTGCCGCCGACATACATGCGTTGACCTGGACCGTGGCCCTGGACCTCGGCCGAGGGGCTTTCGACGCGCAGATATTCGGCGGACAGATCGAACGCCGCGCCGTCGTCGAAGGCGACCTTCAGAAGCTGTTGCGCGCGGATCAGACGGATATCGGTGGCGGTGGCCATCAGGCGTCCAACTTGCGGGCTTCGTCGATCAGCATGATCGGAATGCCGTCGCGCACGGGGTAAGCGAGGCCGGCCTTACGGCTGATCAGTTCGCCCGCGGCACGGTCGTATTCCAGCGGCCCTTTGGTCAGCGGGCAGACCAGAATCTCCAGCAGGCGCGGGTCGAGCGGGGCCTGATGGGCGGGTTCGGACATGGTTGCTCCTGTCATTCAACTGACGGTATGGCCCGAGGCGCCACCGGTTTCCGCCGCGCCCATGCGCAGCAGCGCGAGCAGCGTATCCGCGCGGTCGGACTCGGTTGGGGCTTCCAGCAAGGCTTGTTTTTCCACGGGTTCGAAGGGGCAGACCATCGACAGGGTCACGACCAGGGCCTCATCCGGCAGGCGGTGGATCGCGTCCCAATTGGGGTCCACGCCGCGTTGCGCGAAATACCCTCGCAGCGCCGTCAGCATTCCCTCCCGATCGATCGCCGGCTCCTGCGGTTCTGCCATATCGGCGCGATAACGCGAGAAATCGCCGATGACACGCCGATATCCCCGGACCGTGTCGATCTCGCTGGCGATTGAAAACCGCGCGAGTCCGGTCAACGTGATCAGCATCCGGCCGTCATCGGTCTCGCTGAACGCCGACAGCCGGCCCAGGCAGCCGATCCGGTAGAGTCCAGGCCCGTTCGGGGTTTCGGGCAGCGCCGGGTCGGGCTGGATCATCGCGAACATCCGCCCGTGTGCAAGCGAATCCTCGACCATCGCGAGATAGCGGCGTTCGAAAATATTCAGCGGCAGCCGGCCCCGCGGCAGCAGCAGCACGCCGGGCAGCGGGAAGACCGCGAACGCGGCGGGCAGATCGTCGATACGGGGCTGGAACCCGGCCATGTCAACTGAACAAGATGGAGGACAGGCGGCGGCGGGCAGCGGCGGTCGCGGGGTCGTCGTAGCCCCACGCCTCGAAGAATTTCAGCAGTTGCAGGCGCGCGGCGTCCTCGTTCCATTTGCGGTCGCGGCGCATGATGTCCAGCAGCGCGGCGGCGGCGGCGTCGCGCTCGTCCATGGCGTTGAGCGCCGTGGCGAGATCGTAGCGGGCCTGGTGGTCCGCCGGATCGGCCTCCAGGCGAGCTTTCAGCGAATCGAGTTGCGCGCGGGCCTCCCGGCCTTCGGACGCCAGCATCAGGGCGCTGCGGGCACCGCTGATTTCCGCGTGCCCGGTCAATTTTTCCGGCACTTTCGACAGCGCATCGGCCGCCTGGTCTTCGCGGCCAAGGGCCAGCAGGGCGCGAATCAGACCGCCCCAGGCATCGCCGTTTTCCGGCTCCTGTTCCAACAGGGCACTGAACATTTCGCCTGCGGCTTCGGGATCGCCCTCTTCCATTGCCGTCCGGGCCTCGGCCAGCAGATCGGCGGCGGGCATCGATCCGCCGGCCGATTTTAGCAGAGTTTCGACGAATCGCTTCACTTCCGATTCAGGTTTGGCGCCCTGGAAAATATCGGCGATCTGGCCCTGCCAAAAAGCCGCCACCGTCGGCACCGACTGCATCGGCAGCCCCAACTGGGCCAATTGGCGCACGAGGCTCTGATTCGCGTCGATGTCGATTTTGACCAGCTTCACCCGGCCGGCGGCGGCGGTGACGACTTTTTCCAGCGTCGGGGTAAGTTGTTTGCACGGGCCGCACCAGGTGGCCCAAAAATCGACCAGCACGGGGATCGTGCGCGAGGCCTCGATCACGTCGGCCATGAAGGTTTTTTGGTCGCCATCGACGATCATGGCTGCCGCGGCGGCGTTGCCGGATGGGGTTTGGCCGATGATGTGGTCCATGGGGGGCGGTTTTCCTCTGATTTCGGTCTGGGCCCGCGGGGTGTCAGGCTGGATACATGTCGTATGCCGCCGGGATTGCAAGCGGTCCCGGCCGAAGCGGACCATGCCGTCCGGAACGGGCCGCGTCCAGAGGTGGAACAAGGGGTGTTGCAATCCCATCGGACCTTGGCTACGTAGCGGCCACCGCAATGGAGCGCGGGCGTAGCTCAGGGGTAGAGCACAACCTTGCCAAGGTTGGGGTCGAGGGTTCGAATCCCTTCGCCCGCTCCAGGTTTTCCGATGAAGTTAGCGGCCGGTTCGCCCGAATTCAGAAAACAGGTATATTGCACCTCCCATTTGGATCAACCGCGGAACCCCTTCGGTTGTAATCGCCGCCTTGTGCGATCCCGGAGCGGAGGCCTTGGCGGCCATTGGCCAGCCGCCTCTAGACCAATCCTCCCCGCCAACCGCCCGCCTCGTCCGATCCGCCGGCGCCCATGCGCGTGGCGTAGCCACGGACCCAAACTCCAGGGGCGTCTCTTCCCGAACCGGACAATTCCGGCTTGTTTTCTGGCATTCAACGCGTTTACCCCAAACCTGTCGCCCATCGCCGCATCCAGACCTTTCAGCGCGCGGCGCCTCGCGGAAGCGCGGCAATGCGCGACGGCGACCGCAACGCCCGGTGCGCCCCGCGGTTCCGCGAAACCGCTCTGCGAGCCGGACAATCCGGTTCCACGAGAAATTTCGCAAAATATCGCGAAATTTCGCGTCCGCCTCAGTTTTGGTTGTTGTTTCGCTACTTACGGTTGGCGTATCAGAGGAAGGCCAATGTCCGTTACGCCGGACAGGCCTACAGTCGCGCCATACCGGTGGATCGCGACTGTCGAAGGCGGGATAAGCGGCGGCCACGCCAAAAGGAGGCTCGATGAAACTGGTCCTGGAGCAACGCTACCTGTTCGATGGTAGCACGGCGGCGGTCGCGCATCACGCCCATACCCTGGACCACCATCATGGCGAGGCCGCGACTCCCGACGCGAGCGCCAAGGCCCATCCCGACAAGCAATCGGACCAACATCCGGCCGGCCAACGCGACGCCACCCAACCAGATCCGGCCGCGCCGGCTTTTCAGCCCGCCGAGCACGACCGTCGAGGTAACGGCGAAACCGTGGTGTTCGTCGATCCCCGGGTAACCGGCTGGCAAAGTTTGACCGCGTCCACCCGGCCCGGCGTCGATGTCGTCGTGCTCGATCCGGCGAAAGACGGAATCGCGCAGGTCACCGCGACTCTGGCCCGTTTGCACGGCGTCAAGGCCGTCGAATTCCTGACGGACGGCACGCCGGGCGCGATAACGCTTGGCGGGACGGCGCTGGATACCGCGACCATTGCCTCGCGGGCGACCGAAATCGCCGGCTGGAGCGAACATCTCGCCGCCGGCGCGAACATTGTGTTTTGGGGCTGCGATGTGGCCCAGGGCGGGGTAGGGCGGACGTTCGTCAGCGATATGCACACGTTGACGGGGGCCACGATTGGCGCGTCGTCGAACGCGACCGGCGCGGCGGCGCTTGGCGGCGATTGGACTTTGGAAGTCACGACCGGCCCGTTGAACCGGAACATCAATCC
>JAYWAX010000237.1:0-5967 GCA_043782125.1 Acetobacteraceae bacterium
CTCACTTCCCACCAACCCAATTTCGTGCCCCGATACCTCCACCAAAGGGGAGTCCGAAACATGCCCGAAACCGAGTGGCGCAAGCTCCGCGCCGACGAACTCCGCGACCGCGCCAAACAGGATGCCATCGTCATCCTGCCCATCGGCTCGCTCGAACAACACGGCCCCCATCTCCCCGTCGAGGTCGATACCCTCCTGGGCGAGACCATCGCCGTCCGCGCCGCCGCCAAAATCGCGGCCAAAGGCCAGCCCGTCGTCGTCCTGCCCATGCTGTGGACCGGACTGTCGGAACATCACATGAGTTTCGGCGCCACGATCACGCTGGAGACAGCCACGTTCGCTGCGGTCGTGGGCGACATCGTTCGCTCCGCCGTTCGTCACGGCTTTAAGAAAATCGTTTTGCTCAACGCCCATGGCGGCAACGAAAACGCGTTGCGGACCATCACGGACGACCTGACCCCGAAACTGGGTGTCCCCATCGTCCAGTTCACCTATTGGTACGCCGCTGCCGTTCCCATCGCGAAAATTCTGGAAAAACAGGGCGGGCTCACCCATGCGTGCGAGGCCGAAACCTCCATGACCATGGCCATCCGCCCGGACAAAGTGGCTGTGGACCGCATCCCCTCGAACATGTCCAACGACACCGGCGATGTGCCGTCCGGTGTCTACCGCTGGCGTTCCGTCGCCTCCCGCACCGCGTCCGGCGCCATGGGCCACCCCGAAGCGGCCAGCGCGGAAAAAGGCGAACGTCTTTTAGAAGCGATTTCGACAGCCGTGGCGGATAAGCTATGCGACAAAGACCTTTGGGACATGCCCTGGAATTCGGAGACAGCATGAGTATCGAACTGACGGTAAATGGCCGAACAGTCAGCATCCAGGCCGCGGGCGACACGCCTTTGCTGGACGTGCTGCGCAACCACCTGGACCTGAAGGGATCGCGTTACGGCTGCGGTCTGGAACAATGCGGCAGTTGCATGGTCGTCATTGACGGAAAAGCCGAATATTCGTGCGCCAGAGATGTCGCGACCGTCGCCGGTCAACACGTCGAAACGGTTGAATCGCTGCTGGAACATCCTTTGCACCAGGCCTTTCTCGACGAACAGGCGGGCCAATGCGGTTACTGCCTCTCTGGCATCCTGATGACGGCGAAAGCCCTGTTGGACGTCAACAAAAATCCGTCGCGCGACGAAATTGTCACTGCGCTGGATTCCCATCTTTGCCGTTGCGGCGCGCACCCCAGAATCATCCGCGCCATCGAGCGCGCGGCCGCCGTCGCGCGGGAAGGAGCCCGGTCATGAGCGAAACGCTGCCCCTCAGCATCCTCAACAACCGCCGTATGGAAAAATGGGTGCGTTTCCAACCGGATCGCACCGTGAAACTCGCGGTCGGAAAGGTCGAGATCGGCCAGGCCGTGTTGATCGCCCTGACCCAGATCGCGGCCGAGGAACTGGATATCGCCATTGATCGTTTCACAACCATTTCCGGCGATACCGCCGACGCGCCGGACGAGGGATCCACCAGTTCCAGCCAGTCGATTGAAATGTCCGGCCGCTCCGTCCGTCTGATCGGCGCCGAATTGCGCGCGCGGGTGATCGACCGTCTGGCGCGGCGGTTGAATTGTTCGCCATCGGATATTTCGGTCGATGACGGGGCGTTCCTGCTCGACGACGAACCGACAGGGCACGACTACTGGAATTTTTCGACGGACGAAGACTTCGCTGCCGATATTGCCGGCACGGCGCGGCCAAAAGATCCGTCAACATACAAAATCGTCGGCAAACCCATTCCGCGCCAGGACCTGAAAGTAAAAATCAGCGGCGCCGGCTTCATCCACGACATCGTCCGCCCGCAGATGCTGCACGCCCGCATCCTGCGCCAGCCCTCTCGCGAAGCGACCCTGGAAAGCTTCGACGAAGCCGCCATCCGCCGCGCTGCCCGCGGCGATTTCAACATCGTGCGGGTGGCAAATTTCGTTGCCTTCGTGGGCGAGGACGAAACCATCGTCCAACGCGCCGCCGTCGCCGCCCCCGCGCACGCGGTCTGGAAAAACATCCGCCAGTTGACCCCCGCGCATCAGGAAGCCTCCTGGTACAAGACTCAACCGTCCGACGACCGGTTCGTTGGCGATCTCGTCCCGGACACGGACGCGGGCGAGGTTGTCACCGCCACCTACTCGCGCCCCTTTGTCGCCCATGCCGCCATGGCGCCGTCCTGCGGTCTTGCCGAATGGCGCGACGGGCACTTGCAGGTTTGGTCGCACACCCAGGGCGTTTATCCGCTGCGCAACAGCCTCGCCGAGATTTTGGGCCTGACGCGCGACCAGATCACCGTCCGTCACGCCCATGGCGCTGGTTGCTACGGTCATAACGGCGCCGACGATGCCGCCGTGGACGCCGCCGTCATCGCAATGCAAGTCCCCGATCGTTGCATCCGTGTCCAATGGCGCCGCGAGGAAGAATTCGCCTTCGAACCCGTCGGCACCGCGCACATGACCCGGATCAAGGCCGTTCTGGACTCCTCCGGAAAACCCATCGACTGGACCTGCGAAGTCTGGGCTGGCTCCCACGTCCAGCGGCCGGTTTACGGTGGCAATATGCTGACGCACGAGGCGCTGCCAAACCCGCCCCCCGCGCCGAAACCGAACGATCCCCCCGAAGCCGCGGGTGGCGGCGGCACGCGCAACGGGACGCCGCTCTACGATTTTCCCGCGAAACGAATTATTCATCATCTGGCGTTAACGACGCCCGTTCGCACCTCGTCCCTCCGCGGCCTGGGGGCTTTGCCGAATGTCTACGCTCTTGAATGTTTCGTGGACGAACTGGCCGAGAAAGCCGGCGTCGATCCAGTCGAATGGCGGCTCAGACACCTGTCGGATCCTCGCGCCCGCCATCTGATCGAAAATGTCGCGAAACGCTGCAACTGGGACGGCCGCGGCCCAGGGGGCGATGGGAAAGGGATGGGAATCGCGTGGAGCCGTTATAAGAACAAGGCCGCTTATGCCGCCGTCGCGGTGGAAATAGAGGTCGAGCGCGAAATTCGCGTGCGGAAAGCCTGGATCGCGGCCGACGCCGGCCTGGTCATCAATCCCGACGGCGCGGCAAATCAATTGGAAGGCGGTCTGATTCACGCGGTCAGCATGACCCTGAAAGAACAGGTAAAAATCGACGGTGCCGGAATTACTTCGCTCGACTGGAGCACCTATCCGATCCTGAAATTTTCCGAAATTCCCGACATTTTCACAGAAATCGTGCACGCGCCAATCGAACCGACCCTGGGCATGGGCGAATGCACGTTCGGTCCGACGGCGGCGGCCATTGGCAACGCGGTAAAACACGCGCTTGGCGTGCGCATTCGCGACATGCCGCTGACACGCGAACGGATCGCTGCGGCGATACTTCAGGGCTGAGCGCTTTCCCGTCATCCCGAGGCATGCCCGGGATGACGGGAAACAACGCTATCCGGCGAACAGCATCTCCGGCGGCCTGCCGCGTTCGCGGTGGCAGTCCCAGAATAACCAGGCATGATGATGTTGGCCGTGGTTGGTCATCGGTCCCATGTCGAACCAGCGGATGCGCCGGCGCAGCACAACGATTTTGCTCAGCGGCCCCGAGGAAATCAGCGTCGCGGCTTTCCGGCCCGCCAGCCATTGGAACCGCACCAGCAGCGCCAATTGTCCGTCGGCCTGCTCGGTCAGGCCGATCGCGTGGCGTGTGAAACGCAGCAAAGCGCCCGGCGCATGAACGCCTTTCGCCGAGCCGCCACCGTCGCCGTAAGGCGGGTTGGTCACCATGCTCTGGCATCCCGCAGGAAACGACTGACTCGCCAGAAAATCGACGCCGGTCTCGCCAAAGCCACGATCGACCAGATCGCTGGCGACCACCCGATGGCCGCGGTTCCCCATGACCCGCGCCATCGCCCCGTCGCCGCAGCAAGGCTCCCACACTGGGCCGCGTAACGTCACGCTATCCAGCAATGCCGCGGTGACCCAGGCGGGGGTGGGATAGAAATCGTTCTGCTGACGGTCGTAGCCCGATATGTGAATCGGGCGAGGTTCACGAAATTCGGCGGTTATTCCTGGATCGTCCAATGTCACGGCGCGATTCCTGTCAACCGGGGCGCGACTCGGCCTCGGGGTGAAGTGGTCCAGCGGGAAAGAAAGGCTTGCCGGTAACGCGTCGATTCGTGAAGCCCTTATGTGTGGGCGGCCCGGCGGTAGCTTGAGTTTCGTGTGGTCCGGGCCAAAGCCCCGGCGCATTCCCAAACTCAGCCCGTCGCCGAGACCTCCACCACATGGTCTGCGATCGCCAGCGACGCCGTAAGTCCCGGGCTTTCAATCCCGAACAGGTGAACCAAGCCCGGGATTCCGTGGGTCTGCGGTCCCTGCACCACGAAGTCTTGCCCAGGAGCGCCTTTCGGCACGGTTTTGGGGCGGATGCCGGCGTAGCCCGGTTGCAGGGCGCCGTCTTTCAGGCCGGGCCAATAGCGCCTCACCGCGTCGTAAAAACTATCGGCGCGTCGCGGATCGACCGTATATTCGATCTCGTCGATCCATTCCACATCCGGTCCGAATCGTGCCTGCCCGCCCAGATCGATGGTCAGATGCACGCCCAGACCACCGGGCACGGGTACGGGGTAAATCAGGCGCGAGAACGGCGAGCGTCCGGCCATCGAAAAGTAATTGCCCTTGGCATAATACGCCGTGGGGATTCGATCCTCCGGCATCCCCACCAGGCGGCGGGCGAACCCCGGCGCGTGCAGCCCGGCCGAATTGATCAACAACCGGCAGCGCAGCGATATGGGATCGGCGCCGCCGACATCGATCTCGATCCGGCGCCCGGTCACGCGGCCACCGAGGACTGGGCTGTGGAACACCATCGCAGCGCCCGCGTTCTCGGCGTCGCCTTGCAGCGCCAACATGTAAGAGTGGCTATCGATGATGCCGGTCACGGGCGAGAACAGCGCGCTGGTGCATCGCAGCGCGGGTTCCATGGCGATGGCTTCGTCGCGGGTCAGCACGCGCATCCCCTCGACGCCGTTCGCCTCGGCCCGCTGCTTGATGCCCGCCAGCAGCGCGTCTTCCTGTTCCGATGTCGCCACGATCAGCTTGCCGCAGTTTTCGTGCGGCACGCCCTTCTCGCGCAAATAAGGGTAGAGTTTCTGCCGCCCCGACACGCAGAAACGGGCCATCAGACTGTTGGCGGGATAATAAATGCCGGCGTGGATCACCTCGCTGTTGCGCGAGGAGGTCTCGGTCCCGATCCCTTCCGCCGCGTCCAGCACGATGACCTCGCGGCCCGCCAGCGCCAGCGCGCGCGCCACTGCCAATCCGACGACTCCGGCGCCGGCAACGACGCAATCGACTTCTTCCACGCCAGCACCCTCTTCGCTTCGCCAGAGGGAACGGGTTAGGCTGCGTCGAAACAGGAGTCCAGACATGCGGATCGCGGTTATCGGCGCGGGTGGCGTCGGCGGTGGATTTGGCGCGGCCCTCGCCAAGGCGGGTGGGGATGTCACGTTCGTGGCGCGCGGCGCGCACCTTGCCGCGATGAAAGCGAACGGCCTGAAGATCGAGGGCGATCGCGGCGAGACCTTGATCGATCCGGTACAGGCCACCGACGATCCCGCTACCATCGGTCCGGTCGATATCGTGCTGTTCAGCGTCAAGCTGTGGGACGTCGAAAGCGCGGGCGAGGCCATAAAACCCTTGATCGGTCCCAACACCGGCGTCATTCCGCTGCAAAACGGCATCGATTCGGGCGATCGCCTCGTTCCCATTCTCGGCGCCTCCCATGTCATGGGCGGCACCGTCGGGATCAGTGCGACGATCAAGGCGCCAGGCGTCATTGGCCAGACCGGCACCTTCATGACCATGGCCTTTGGTGAGCGCGACGGCACCATGTCCGGCCGCGGCAAGGAACTGGCTGGGCTGGCAAAGGCCGCAGGAATTTCGACCTTGTTCAGCGGAAA